>CALEYM010000471.1 GCA_937926185.1 uncultured Bacteroidota bacterium
CAAATTATTGTGTACTTTAAATTTTGGTTTTGACACACTTTTCTGAACATTCCCGGTCAATGTGGTCAATTTCGATCCCACATTGACCACATTGACCACATTAACCTCATTGACCACATTAACCTCATTGACCACATTGACCACATTAACCTCATTAACCTCATTGACCACATTGACCACATTAACCACATTAACCACATTGACCACATTGACCACATTGACCACATTGACCACATTAACCACATTCATACTCATTGACCACATTTTAATATGCTTCTTTCCATGACTGGCTACGGCCGCGCCGCCGGGAGTTTTGGCGGCAAATCGATTTCCGTAGAAGTACGGGCGCTCAATTCGAAACTGACCGATCTGAAAATGCGGCTGCCCGCCGACTATAAAGAGAAGGAAATCGAATTGCGCAAGCTGATCACCGATCATGCCGAGCGGGGCAAACTCGACGTGATCGTGGAGGTACAAAGCGCCGACGGCGCCGCCTTGGTCAGTCTGAATGAAAGCCTTTTCCGGGGTTATTACCGTGAACTGACCCGGCTGTCTTCCGAACTTGGCCTGCCCCAAAACGACATCCTCCCCACCATTATGCGCATACCCAACGTGGTGGCGGCCCCAACCGGCGAAGTGGACGACGATGAATGGGAAGCGATTTGCAAAGTAATGACCAATGCGCTGGATCACCTTAAATCTTTCCGGCGCCAGGAAGGCCGCGCCCTCGAATCGGACCTGCGGCTTCGGGTAGCTAATATCCTGATCAACCTCAGTGAAATCACCCCGTTCGAGCAGGAACGTTTCACGCGCATGCGCGAACGCCTGCGCAACAATATGGAAGAAACATTCGGCAAAGACAACCTGGACGCCAACCGCTTCGAACAGGAAATCCTGTATTACCTCGAAAAAATGGACATCACCGAGGAAAAAGTGCGCCTGGAACAACACTGCAAGTATTTTATCGAACAAGTGGAAAACAAAGGCGGCCAGTCGGCGGGCCGCACGCTGAACTTTATCAGCCAGGAAATGGGCCGGGAGATCAATACCCTCGGCGCCAAAGCCTACGATGCCGACATCCAGCGACTGGTGGTGCAGATGAAGGATGAACTGGAGAAAATCAAGGAGCAGCTGGCAAATGTGTTGTAGGAGTTGAGGCAGTATCGCTGCCCCAATGACGCCTCATCTCCCCACCCGCAGTAACAAGGGGCAAACAATCTCCCGCTCTCTCACCCCGCCCCAGGCTTGCCGCAATTCCGTTTCGATCAGTTTGACCGGATTATGGCCGTTTGCCCGGATATAATGCTGAACCGCCGACCAGGTATTCAGGTAACCCAATACATCCGGCAATGTCCAGCGGTAGCGCATAGAGCATTCCGGCATTTGGATTTCGTCGAAGGGAAATGGGATGGTGCGGTATCCTTCGTCGAGGTAGCGCCGTTCGGGATCCCAATAGGGCCCTGTTATTTCCTTGTAAAACCGCTGGTGAATAATGTCATCCACGGCAGGGGCGTTGGTGCGGAACAAGTCGTAGCCCACGACCGCCAACACGCCCCCTGGTTTCAACACGCGCCGCACCTGGGCGTAAAATTTATCGAAACTGAACCAGTGAATCGCCTGGGCCACCACGATCAGGTCAAATGCGCGATCGGGCGCCGAGCACTGCTCGGCAGGCTCCAGGGCATAACGGATGCGGGGATGTTGCGGCGCCTGGCCGAGTTGTTTTTCGCTGATGTCGGTGGCGTACACCTGTTCGAAATACCCCGCCAGTTGGATGGCCACCTGGCCGTTGCCGGTACCGCAGTCCCAGGCCGACGCGTGAAATGGAGCAAGGGAAGCGATATGGGCGATCAGTTCTGGTGGGTAGGCCGGGCGGAAGCGGGCGTAAAGGCAAGCTTGGGCAGAGAAATTATCTTTCATCTTTAAAGCAGCGTCGCTAAATTCACCTGCAGCACATCCGACCAGGAAGTAAATGTCCCATTTCAATTTCGGCAGTCATCGCGTCAAATTTTTAACAAAGGTATACGCTTTTGCCATCAATTCAAACGCCTTCTTTATACATTCGCCCCGTACACCATTTCAAAACGATGATCGGTAAAAGACTTCTGACCCTGCCCCAGATACTGAACATGAATTTCGGCTTTTTCGGCCTGCAGTACAGCTTTGGCTTGCAACAAGCCAACATGAGCCCCATTTATTCTTACCTGGGCGCGGAAGAGAGCAAACTGCCCCTGCTATGGCTGGCCGGCCCCATGACGGGCCTTATCATCCAGCCTATCGTGGGCGCCATGAGCGACCGGACGATCACGCGCTGGGGGCGGCGCAGGCCGTATTTCCTCGTGGGCGCCATTTTTTGCAGCCTGGCGCTGTTCATCATGCCCTTCAGCAGCACGGTATGGATGGCCGCCAGTGTGTTGTGGATACTCGACGCGGCCAACAATATCACCCAGGAGCCTTATCGCGCTTTTGTGAGCGACAAACTGGACAAAAGCCAGCACTCCATCGGCTTCCTTACTCAAAGCGCTTTCACCGGTCTGGGTCAAACCCTGTCGTACCTCACCCCTTTCCTGCTCATCAACCTGCTGGCCATCAGCGCGTCGGATAAAATCGGACGTATACCGTCCACCACGCTGATCGCTTTTATCATCGGTTCGGTGGTTTCCATCACCTCGATCCTGTGGACGCTGTACACGACGAAGGAAATACCGCTGACGGAGGAGGAAAAAGCGGAAATCCGGAAAACGCCGGGCGGTATTGGCGGCACTTTTTCGGAAATCGGCGCGGCCATCCGGGAGATGCCGCTGACCATGCGGCTGATGGGGCCCATGATGCTGTTTTGCTGGTACGCCATTTTTATATACTGGCAATATATCGCCAAAGGCTTGTCCAAATCGCTGTACGACACCGTGGATGTGGAAAATCCCCTGTTCCGGAAGGCGGAACTGCTGGTGGGGCCGCTGGGCGCTTTTTACAACGCGGTGGCTTTTGTTTCCGCCTTCGGCATGGCCTGGCTGGCCCGGCGTTACGGGCCAAAATCCATTCACGGGATATGTCTGGCCTTGTCCGGGTTGTCCATGTTGTTCATACCGGCCATTAAAGACCCCAACCTGCTTTACCTCCCGATGGTGGGCATAGGCTTGGGCTGGGCCAGCATGATGGGCAACCCTTACATCATGCTGGCCGGCAGCATCCCGCCCGAACGCACGGGCGTTTACATGGGCATTTTCAACATGTTCATCGTTATCCCGATGCTGCTGGAAACGTTTACCATACCGATGTACTATGAATCCTGGCTGGGCAATAATCCGGTGAACGCGCTGCGGCTGGCGGGGTCCCTGATGATTTTGGCGGCGATTTCGGTCGGTTTTATCCGGTATAACAGCGGCGGACAGGTTGCCATGACACCGGTTGGAGGGCATTAAAATGCCTTACCCGCCAGGATCGCAATACGCAGTCACAAACCCCGCATCGACAGCGCCACCCGTTTCCGTTGCAGATCCACTTCCACGACACGCACCATCACCTGTTGGTTGAGTTGTACGATCTCGGCGGGATTTTTCACGAACTTATCGGCCATTTGGGAAACGTGCACCAGGCCGCTGTCCTTGATCCCGATGTCAACGAAAGCGCCGAAGTTGGTGATATTGGTGACAATACCGGGCAGTACCATGCCGGGCGACAGGTCTTCGATGCTGCGCACATTGCCGAACTCGAAAGACTGGGCGGTTCCGCGCGGGTCGAGGCCCGGTTTTTCAAGTTCTTTGAGGATGTCCTGCAGGGTGGGCAGGCCCACGTCGCCTTTCACATAACGCTGGAGGTCGATCTTTTGACGCAGCGCCCGGTCGCGGATCAGGTCGGTCACGGTGCAGCCGAGGTCTTTGGCCATTTGTTCCACCAGGGTGTAGCGTTCGGGGTGCACGGCCGTGTTGTCGAGCGGATTTTCAGCGCCTCGGATGCGCAGGAAGCCGGCGCATTGCTCGAAGGCTTTGTCGCCGAGACGGGTAACCTTTTTCAGGTCGGCCCGGCGGCGGAAGGGGCCGTTTTCAGCGCGGAAGGTCACAATATTCTGGGCCAGGGTAGGCCCGAGGCCCGAAATGTAGTTGAGCAGGTGTTTACTGGCGGTATTGAGGTTGATGCCCACGGCATTTACACAGGATTCCACGGTGCGGTCGAGGCTTTCTTTGAGTTGGGTTTGGTTGACATCGTGCTGGTATTGCCCGACGCCGATGCTCTTCGGGTCTATCTTGACGAGTTCGGCCAGCGGATCCATCAGGCGGCGGCCAATGCTGACCGCCCCGCGCACGGTGACATCCTCCTTCGGAAATTCCTCCCGGGCCACTTCAGATGCAGAATAAATAGACGCCCCTGCCTCATTGACCTGGAATATCTCGACGGGGCGCCGGAATTTTATTTTCCGGAGGAAATCCATGGTTTCACGGCCCGCGGTACCATTGCCCACGGAAATGGCGTCAATCTGAAATTTTTCTACCAGATCTTCGATCGTTGCCTGGCTTTCGAACAGCTGGCGCTGCGGTTCGTGCGGGTAAACGGCGGTGTTTTTCAGCAGATTGCCGCTGGCGTCGAGCGCCACCACTTTGCAACCGGTACGGAAACCGGGGTCGATGCCCAGCACCCGTTTTTCGCCCAGCGGGGCGGAAAGCAACAGTTGGCGCAGGTTTTCGGCAAACACCCGAATGGCCTCCAGATCGGCTTTTTCCTTGCTGCTGTTCCGGAATTCCGTTTCAATGGAGGGTTGCAGCAGGCGTTTGTAGCCGTCTTTCAGGGCCAGGCGCACCTGTTCGGCGGCCTCGCCATAACCGGTCACGTACATCCGGTCGAGGTCGGCAACGGCTGTTTCCTCGTCGGGGGCAATGCTCACGCGCAGCATCCCTTCTTCTTCGCCGCGGCGCATGGCCAGCAGGCGGTGCGAAGGGCAGGCAGCCAGTTTTTCGCTCCAGTCGAAGTAGTCGCGGTATTTGGCGCCCTCTTCTTCCTTGCCTTTCGCTACTTTGGAGGCTATCACGGCGCCTTTTTCGAAGTGGCGCCGCACCCGGTCGCGCGCTTTTTTATCCTCGTTGATCCACTCGGCGATGATATCGCGGGCGCCCTGCAGGGCGGCTTCCGCGGTAGGTACTTCTTCCGTAATATACTGTGCCGCCAGGGTTTCCACCTCCCGGTCTTTTTGGGCGAAAATACGTTTGGCCAGCGGCTCCAGCCCGCGTTCGATGGCCGCGGTAGCGCGGGTTTTCCGTTTGGGACGGTAAGGCAGGTACAGGTCTTCGAGTTCGGTCATGGTAGCGGCGGCCAGGATGGCGGCGCGCAGTTCAGGGCTCAGTTTGCCTTGTTCTTCGATGCTGGCCAGGATGCTTTCCCGGCGTTTGTCCAGTTCCTGAAATTTTTTCCACAGATCCTGGATGTCGGCAATTTGTACCTCGTCGAGGGAACCGGTGGCTTCCTTGCGGTAGCGGGCGATAAATGGAATAGTAGCGCCGCCTTCCAGCAATTCGAGCACGGCTTCGACGCGGCGGGGTTGGATGTGGAGGTTTTGGGATATTTGCGGAGCGTAAGACACTGTGGGGAGTGATGAGTGATGAGTGATGAGTGATGGTCTGGGGGAGGGGCAAAAATGCTCATTTATAGTTTTTACAGAAGGAGAAAATTTAGTGTACAGTATGGCAAATAATGGCAGATCAATCATTCGCACCGTCGCCGGGCGGCGCCCACCATTTTGCGGGCAAATTCGATTTCAGGCTGGATCAGTTTGTTTTCCGGCAAATCCTGGCTTTGCAACAAGCTTTTTTCCACTTCTTCGAAACGCCCCTCACTGATGGCCAGTTCGTACCGGAACTGATTGGCGTCGCGAAAACGGGCAAAAGTGGTGGTATGATCGTCTTTTGGGCGAATCAGCAGGTATAAAATGCACAGTATCAGCGCGCTGAAGAACCCGCCGAAGCCGGAAAGCGTCATGGCTTTCAGCCCGAACCCTCCTTTCTGAACGCGCAGGCGTTCGTAATCGAGCTGCAACTGGTGGCGTTCCTCGTGCAGGCGTTTGCCCAGCTGCCGTTCGGCAAACAAGTCGTCGGCGTATTGATGCCGCAGTTTTTCAATTTCCAGCGCGTACTTTTGCGCCTTGTTACGGGCTTCCTGCAATTCCTCCCGGAGAGCAGCGATTTGCGCTTCGTGGTTTGAATTTGTTTCCATTTGGCAAAAATAACGATGAAAACGGACATTCTTGCAATCGGTATTCATCCGGACGACGTAGAGCTGAGCGCCTCCGGCACTTTACTGCGCCATGCCGCCCGGGGGCGCAGCTTTGGCCTGCTCGACCTGAGCCGCGGCGAGCTCGGCACCCGCGGCACCCCGGAACTCCGCACCGAAGAAGCCCGGGAAGCCGCCCGGATACTCGGCGCAGCCTTTCGCGAACAACTGGATATTCCCGACGGTTTGTTCACATGGTCGCCTGAAAACCTCACAAAGATTATCCGGGCCATTCGGAAATACAAGCCGGAAATCGTGTTGTGCAATGCCGTGGACGACCGTCATCCCGATCATGCCCGCTCGGCCAGGCTGGTGGCCGACGCCTGTTTTTATGCCGGCCTGCCCAAAATTGAAACGTCATGGGACGATGGCGAAAAGCAGGACGCCCACCGGCCCAAAGCCGTGTACCATTACATTCAGGACAAACAACTCACGCCCGATTTTATTGTCGATATCACACCCTGGTTCGAACAAAAAATGCAGGCTATTCTGGCTTTCCGCTCCCAGTTTTACGATGAAGCCAATCCGGACGGGCCGAAAACGCCCATTTCCGGTAAGGAGTTTCTCGAATTCATGGAAGCCAAAGCGCGGGTGTTTGGCCGCCCCGCGCAGGTGAAATACGCCGAAGGATTTATCTGTGCGCGTACGCCGGCGGTGGGGGATTTGTTTGATTTGAGTTGAACGTTTTTTCACCGCGGAGGCACGGAGGATAGACGCCTCCGGCGGAATGTTTTTTAGACAGGATCGACAGAATTTACAGGATCAAAGCATTCGCGTGGGGTTAAAAGCCCGCGCATCAAGATGCCTTAATTGTTTAGCGAAATATTGTTTTGATTTCGTCGCGGTTTTAGACTTTCCAGGTTTTAAAAACCTGGAAAGTCTACACGGAAATCGAATAATATTTGATCAAGTTATCAACTAATTCCGGCGCATCGACTTTTTGCATAACCCCTCATTGTGCAGACTCTATGGAAATTCTGCCCTCCATGAGGCCGTTCCCCGAAGCGATTACCCCCACTTTCCCGGGATTGCCTTCGCGGGTGCGCAAAATCAACATCGCCTTGCCGTAGAAAGCCTGTGCCTGATCCGACTGAAACGGCGCCAGCGAGCGCGGGTTGCCGTTGTCCACCCCGGCGATTTCGGCGGGGCCCTCCACTTGAAAACGTACGGAGTTGCCGGCCAGCGGGCAAAGATTACCGTCGCGGTCGAGTATTTCAACCGTAATAAAACACAGGTCTTCCCCATCGGCGCGGAGTGTGGCGCGGTCGGGTGTCAGGCGAATTTGGGCGGCAGCGCCGGCAGTTTTTACCGCTGTTTCACCAATCATTTGGCCGTTTCGGTAAGCCGCGGCCCGCAAAGTGCCGGGCGCATACGGTACTTCCATCCACATCAGGCGGTAGCGCGCCACCGAATTTTCGGATTGCGGTTCCTTACAACGTTTGCCCAATGACTTCCCGTTCAGAAACAGTTCGGCGCAGTCGCCGTTGGTGTATACAAATACAGGCAATGGCTTGCCTTCCTGCCCGGCCCAATTCCAGTGCGGAAGGATATGCACGGTGGTTTCTTCCGGTTTCCACACGCTTTTATACAGGTAATACCGGTCTTTGGGGATACCCGCCAGATCGACGATACCGAAATAAGAACTGCGCGGCAGTTCCTCTGTTTTGAATCCGCTTTCTTTCACAGACCAGTCACCATAAGGCGTTGGCTCTCCGAGATAATCGAAACCCGTCCATACGAATTCGCCGGCCACGAAGGGGTCTTCTTCTTGCCAGCGGAAGTCGTCTTCCGGCACTTCGGCCCACCAGGGGGCGTTCAGGTCGTAAGAGCTGATTTGCAGCGAACGGGTAAAATCGGTCTTTTTGGCCGGCAAGGGCAGTTCATAAAATCCGCGGGTGCTGACCGCGGAAGCCGATTCGGTGATGATGACGGCTTTTTGCGGGGCCAGTTGGCGGGCCAGGGCGTAGCGACGGCCGTAGTTGTAGGAAACGACGTCGTAGTAGTCGAAATGCCGCATGGCCGCGGCGTCCTTGTTGTCGCATACCAGCGTGACCGGGCGAGTGGGATCGTATTTCCGGAAAGCGGCCACCACGGCCTGTAATTTCGCGAAACCGCCATCGACGTTGCCCTGCACGTCGCCGATCTCGTTGCCGGCGCTCCAGAGGAAAATGCAGGGGTGGTTTCGGTCCCGTTCCACAAAATTGCGCGTTTGCCGCTCGGCAAATTCGTTAAAATCCATAAACGGCAAAACATCCGCCTTGGCGTCGTATTTATCGAATAACTCATTGATAACCAGCAGCCCCATGCGATCGCACAGGTCGAGCAGTTCGGGCGCCGGCACATTGTGGCTGGTGCGGATAGCGTTGCAACCCATGCTTTGCATGATCTCCAGTTGGCGTTCCATGGCGCGGGTATTGAAGGCCGCGCCGAGGGCGCCGAAGTCGTGGTGCAGGTTAACGCCTTTCAACTGTACGCGTTTGCCGTTGAGCAAAAAGCCGTTGTTGGCGGTAAATCGTATTGTCCTGACGCCAAAGGTGGAGGCGTATTCGTCGCATACGACGCCGTTTTTACGCAGTACTGTTTTTACGGAATACAGGGCAGGCTGTTCGGGCGACCACAGTTCGGGATTGGACAGCGCCATAAATTGTTCAAAAACGTGCGATTCGCCGGCTTTCACAGGGCAGGCGGCCGAGTCGGCGGCCAGGGTTTTGCCATCTGCGCCAAGGATGAATTGTTGTATGCTCACGGTTTCCCGTTGTCCGGAGCGGTTATGCACCGTCGTGCGGATTTGAACCGAAGCCTGTTGTTCCGACACTTCCGGCGTGGCAATTTGCGTACCCCAGATGGCGGTATGTACGGGGTCGGTCACCACCAGCTGCACTTTGCGGTAGATGCCGGCGCCGGGGTACCAGCGGCTGTCGTGTTGCCTGGTATCGGCGTACACGGCCATCAGGTTGTCCGATCCCGGCTTTACCAGATCGGTGATGTCGAGGTAAAAGGAGTTGTAACCGTAATCCCAGGCGCCCGCCAGTTTTCCATTGACATATACCCGCGGGAATGCCATCACGCCGTCGAATATGGCATACAAGCGTTTGCCTGCCCAGGAAGTTTCCGCGCGGAAGGATTTGCGGTACCAGCCTTCGCCTTTCCAGGGCAGTTTGCCGGTTTCGCCGGACAAAGTGGGGTCGAACGGGCCGGCAATAGCCCAATCGTGCGGCAACCGGACGGTTTGCCAGCCGGCGTCGTCGAACCAGGGCGCAGCAGCTGCCGGGGGATTGCCTTTTGCGAATTTCCAGTTTTTGTTGAAGTTAATGGTTTGACGCGTTTGTGAAAAGGCAAGGTGACACGAGAAAGCAACCAGCAGGAGTGCAATGCAAACATTTTTCATGCCGGCAAAGTAAATTCATTGTTGTTAATCGTCCGACGAATTTGTCGTCGGACGAATGACCTGCGATCGTCGGACGAATTTGTCGTCCGACGAATTAGTCGTCCGATGTGTAATAGCAAAAACTTTAATATCCTGTCGATCCTGTCAGTTTTACTAAAAAAAGACGCTCGCATGTCCCATCAAACTGAACGGCGTACCCGGCGTGAAATGAATTTCGGAAACAGGCTCCAGTTCATCAAACAAACGGCTTTCCGTGTCAAACTGCGCTTCGTTCCAGGCCCGGTTGAACAGGTTTTGAAGGGTGAGGCCGATCTCGAAGCGGGAGCGGGTATAATTCAGCACGGCATCGGTCAGGAAATACCCTTTGGCGACAACGCTGTTGTTTTCGTTGGCAGGGCGGTCGCCGAGATAACGGTAACGCAGGCTGCCGTTGAGGCCGTTTTTCCAGTTGAAGCTCAGGCCGCCGATGCTGGTCCAGGCTGCCGCCAGAGGAATGTAATCCTCGCCTTCGGGCGTATCGTCGGCGCGGGCGAGGGTATAATTGAGGTCGGCGTCGGCGAAAAGCCAGGGCGCCAGTTGCCAGCGGGCGGCAAAATCGAGGCCCTGCCGGGTGGTTTTGCCGCTGGGCTCCACCACGGCTTCATCGCCCACGTATACGAATTCCTGATCGAGGTGCAGCCGCCAGGCGCCGAAAGTGAACAACAGGCGGGGCAGTACCTTCACCGTGGCGCCGGCTTCGAAACCGAGCGCGCGGGGCAGGGTTTCGCGGCCGTTTTGGGCCGTTACCACGCGGGTGTCATTGGAATGAAAACCGTAGCCGGAGTTGGCGAACAATTGGAGGCGTTCATTCCAGGTGTAGTACAAGTTTAGTTTCGGGCTGGCGAGGCTGGAGGCTACGATTTTGCGGTCGTAACCGGCTTGCAGTTTATCCACGTACAGAAACTGGAACTGATCGAAACGCAGGCCGGGATTCAGGATAAACCGCGACCCGAGTTTGATCTTTTCGTCGAGGTAAATGCCGAAGTTGTACTCATTGATGTCGCCCAGGGCCCGGCGTTCCAGTGTTTCCTGCCGGCCTTTGCTGTGCGACAATTCGTTGTCCTGCACGGCGTCGTGGCGGAAATTGACGCCCACTTCGGTTTGCCATTCTGTGCCGTTCCATTTATCCGCGCGGGTATATGCGCCGTTGTAACCCAGCAGGTTACGCTGCTCTTTTTGCCGTATCTGGTCGCCGTTCACCGGGTCATTGAGGAAAAAAGTGAAGTTGGAATAGAGTTCGAAGTTATAGCGGCTGAAATACAACTGATTTTTTAACAAAGCGCCGTCGGGTAAAGCCGTGGTGAGGCGTAAGTTGAGGTTGCTCCGCGATGTATTGCCACCCTCGGTATCGTCGATGGCGCCGAAACGGCCGATTTGCCCGCTTTGCACGGCCCGGTCGGGAATTTGCCCCGAGGCATCCCAGCGGCTGGTAAAGGCGCCGAGGGAGGCGTTCAAGTAGGTATTGCTGCCGATGGCGGCATTGTATTTCAAAAAAGTGCTGAAGCGGTTGTACGCCTGGGGGCTGTTGAAATAGCCGTCAGAGTAAAAATATTCCGTGGCGATGTAGGCATTTTGCGGACGGGTGACGTCGGGTTTGTCCAGCAATTTGAAGGCGCCCGCGGTCCGGAATGAATTGAACTGCCCGGCGCTCAGTTTTAGCAGGTTCTTGTCGAGCGTGTTTTTGGTTTGAAAACCCACGTACCCGGCCGTGGCCAGGTTGCCGCGGGGCGCATAATAGGGGCCTTTGGCAAATTGTACGCGTTCGACGGTTTCCGGGATAAGAAAATGCAGGTCGGCGTAGCCTTGCCCGTGCGCGTGCGAAACCATGTTGACCGGTATGCCATCTACGTCGAGGGCAATGTCGGTGCCGTGATCGATGTCGAACCCGCGCAGGAAGATCTGTTCCGCTTTTCCGCCGCCGGCGTGTTGGGCGATGAACAGGCCTGGCACCATGCGCAACACGTCCTGTGAAGTGTTCACCGGGCGCAGGTTGATATCGAGCGCCGGTATGGTTTGCCGGCTAATGTCGGGATCGGCGCTGATCTCCACGTTTTTCAGTTCTATCGGCGCCGGCGTAAGGAAAGATTTTACGGTCGAGGTTTCGCTGTCGCGCACTTCCACCTGCTCCGCGGCGGATTTAAAACCCAGGTAATTGATCGCAATGGTATAAGCGCCCGCGGGCAAGCCGCTAAACTGGTAAAAACCCAGCTCATCCGTATAGGTTTTACCGTTGACAGCCCCGGTTAACAAGACGGAAGCGCCCGGTAGCGGGCTTTTACTGGAAACATCGAGCACGCTGCCCCGAATACTCCCGTTATGCCGGGCAAAGGCGGGCAGCATAAAAAGCAGGAAAAAGCAGGCGGTGAAGATGGATTTCATAATTGTTCAGAACGGATAGTGGTGAAAATGAATTCACATACGCGACAAGTCCGGATTCGGTTTTATCTTCGGGTGCAAATTAATGATTCGCCCGTTGACTTTTACGCCTGCCCGTTTTTTTGTGCCGCTGTCCCTGCTTTTCGGGGTGATGCTGGTTTTTATAACCCCGCCTTTTCAATCGCCCGACGAGTACAACCATTTTTTCCGGGCTTTTCAGGTCAGCAAAGGGCGTTTTTTTCCGGAAACGTTGCGCCACAACCGTTTGGGCGGATACCTGCCCGCCAGCCTCGATTCGCTGAAAAACATGTACCTGCCGTTAAAAGGCGACCATGCCGCCAAAACAGATCGGGCGACCCTGCGGCGCGCCCTGACTTTGCGTCTGACGCCGGCGGAACAGCGCTTTATCGATTTTCCCAATACGGCTATCTATGCGCCGACGGCCTATATCCCCCAGGCTATCGGCATTGCCTTCGTCCGGAATTTTTCCGACCGGGTGTTGGTACTGTTCTACGCGGCGCGGCTGTTCAATCTGTTGTTTTGGATCGCATTGGTTTGGGCGGCACTGCGATGGATGCCCTTTCAACGCCAGACGATGGCCTTCCTCGCCATGCTTCCGGCATCCCTGGCCATTTCGGCATCCTGTAACGCCGATGTGTTGAGCAACGGATTGGCATTTTATGCCATTGCAGTGTTTTGCCGCGGGCTGCAAACCAAGGGTCTTACAGGGGGGAAAAAGCGCGAAAATGCCGCTACAGGCGGCGCGGCGCTAATTGCCCTGAACAAACTGGTTTTTGCCCCCATGGCCTTGCTGGCCGGCCTGGCTGTTTTCGACCGTTTTGCTGCCTGGAAGCAGGCCTTTCGCCAATCCTTTTTTCCGCTGAGCCTGGCATTTTTAGCCGCGTTTCTGTGGAGCATAAAATCGCAGGGGTGGTTTATTCCATACGACCGGTACGATCCGGCGGTCCGGGACGCTCAAACGCTGAACCCCGGGGTCGATCCGCGGGAACAGTTGCAGTATATTATCGGTAATCCGATAGCTTTTATCGAAACGGTCGCTACTTCCTTTGTACACGCCGCACCCTCGGCTGCCGCGCATTTCGTCGGGAAATTCGGCTGGGAGAAAAATTACCTGCCCGGCTGGATGCTGGCGCTTTTATGGCTAATGCTGGTTTTACTGGTATTTACAGAAAAAAACGGCCTGACGCAGGCGCAGCGTTTTTGGGCAGCCGGCATCGTGTTGGTCTGTCTCCTACTCTGGGCGGTAACGATGTACGCGTTGTGGCGCCCCGTCGGCGCGCGGGAACTGGACAACTGGCAGGGGCGGTATTTTGTGCCGCTGGGGCCGCTGGCGGCGTTGGTTGTGGGCGCCGGGTGGGTGCGACGCTTGGAGCCGCGGATCGAAACTACGGCATTGCTGGCGCTATTGATCGGGAACGTTTGTTTGTTCGTTGCGGTGGCAGAACGTTATTGGTCATTGAACAATTGAACATTTCAAAAACTGGCGTAATGGAGAGATTATCCGGGATCTGGCATTTCCGTCCACGACTGAAACGGAAATTTCCGTCGACGGGTTGACCGCCGGTTCATACTGGGTCGCTTTATTCGGTCAAAATAAATCGGCGGCTTTACACTTTATAAAAGCAGGGTAACGATTTTTGCCCCCAACAAAACCAACCTTCCATGCCTTTCATCATCTATGCCTGCCCCAACTACACCGTCAATGCCGTCAAATTCATCGACGTGCTCAGCAGCATGCGGGACGTGCATTTCGGGCTTATTTCACAGGAGCCGATCGTGTTGTTGTCGCCCGAAATAAAATCCCGCATCGGCGGGTTCCGGCAGATACCGGACGTGTTTGATGCAGAGGCCCTGACGGAAGCCGCCGCCACACTGCAAGCCGAATCAGGCCCCATTCACCGCCTGATCGCAGCGGTAGAACCGATCCAGGTGTCGCTGGCACAGGTGCGGGAGCGATTGGGTGTGGAAGGCATGAATGTTGAAACCGCGCTGAACTTCCGCGACAAAGACCGGATGAAACGCCTGTTTCGCGAAGCGGGCCTGCCCTGCGCGCGGGCGCAGACTGTGACCAGCGTGGCGGAAGCGGAAACATTTGCCGGAAGTTGCGGATTTCCGCTGGTGGTAAAACCGCCGGATGGAGCCGGTTCCCTGTCCACCTTCAAGGTAAACAATGCCGCAGAACTAAAAACCGCCCTGGCGGCCATGCCCGGCAACCGGGCTTTGCTGGAAGAATTCATCACCGGCACGGAACATTCATTCGACACCTTTACCCTCGGCAACCAGCCGCTGTTCCACTCCATATCGAACTACCACCCCAACCCGCTCGAAGTGATGCGCGAGCCTTGGATACAATGGCAGGTGATCCTGCCCCGCGAGGTGGACGAGCCGCAATACGACGACATCCGCAACGCGGCTTTTAAGGCACTTGCCACGCTCGGCATGCGCACCGGCATCAGCCACCTGGAATGGTTCCGCCGCACCGATGGCAGCATTGCCATTTCGGAAGTGGCCGCCCGGCCGCCGGGCGCGCAATTCCTGACCCTCATCGGTCGCGCCGGCGATTTCGATGCCATCGATGCCTGGGCCAGACTGGTGGTGTTCGGCGAATTTGAGACGCCCAAACGCCAGTACGCCGTGGGCGCCGCATACCTGCGCGGCCAGGGCCAGGGACGCGTCCGGGCCGTACATGGCCTCGACATCGTACAACGCGAGGTCGGACACCTGATCACCGATTTTAAAATCCCCCAAATCGGACAGGAAGCCGCTGCCAACTACGAAGGCGAAGGCTATATCATCCTGCGCCACCCGGAAACGGCTACTGTGCAGGAGGCGCTGAAACGGGTGGTATCGGCGGTTAGGGTGGAACTGGGGGAGTGATGAGTGACTCATCGCTCATCGCTCATCGCTCATCACTCATCGCTCATCACTCATCGCTCATCACTCATGTCCCGTCTTTTCCCATTTTTCATTGTGCTTTTGAGCACTGTCGCTACCGTCTCCGGCCAGTCCATGACTTTTCTCACTTACAATATCCGGTTCGACAACCCGGCAGACGGCGCGGATGCCTGGACGGAGCGCCGCGAATTCCTGGCCGGCCAGTTGCGGTTTCACAGGCCCGATGTATTCGGAATCCAGGAGGGTCTGCACCGCCAACTGGAATATTTGCAGGAGCAATTGCCCGGCTACGCCTGGGTAGGTGTGGGCCGCGACGACGGAGCCCGGGCAGGCGAATATTCCGCCCTGTTCTTTCGCAGCGACCGCTTCCGGGCCATCGAATCGGGCACCTTCTGGCTTTCGGATACGCCGGATACCGTATCACAAGGCTGGGACGCGGCCTTGCCGCGCATCTGTACCTGGGCGCTGCTCGAAGACACCGCCGCACAAATGCGGATCATGGTGTTCAACACGCATTTCGACCATATCGGCAGAGCCGCGCGAACTGCCTCGGCAAGCCTGATTTTAAAAAAAATGGCCGAATTGAATACCGGTAGCACACCCATGATCCTGATGGGCGACCTGAACTGCGAACCGGAGGAAGAACCCATTGCCATACTGCAAAGCGCGCTGAATGAAACCCGCGACGCCAGCCGGGAACCGCCCTTCGGCCCCGATGGCACCTTCAACGGATTCAAATTCAATGAACCGGTAACCCGGCGGATCGACTATATTTTTACCAGTCCGGGCATACATGTCATTCAACACGCCGTACTCAGCGATTCGCGCAACTGTCATTATCCGTCGGATCATTTGCCGGTACTGGCGCGTTGCGAGTGGTGATGTTCTGAAATTTGAAAAGTATTCGGCCCACGGTTGAGAGTATTTACTTTATCACAACTTCAACAGGCTCCTCACCGCCACCCTGCCATCGGCGGCGATCATTTTAATCCGGTAAAACCCGCTTTGCCAATATTGCGCCGGTATTTCCGTGATGGTTCGTTCCGAAAAATATTGTTCTGCAACCAGACGCCCGGCGGCATCGTATACAACTATACCGGTCAACGGCGCCCCGGGCGATTCCACCCACAGGTTTTCCCGGACGGGCGACGGGTAACAACGCACCGGCAAAGTGCCTGCCGGCCAGGAGGCAGATACGACGATTTTAACTTCCTGTATTTGAATAATGACCGGCATATCCTGTTCCCGGGCATTGATCATCAACAGGTTTGTCAGGGAAGGAGCAAAAAGGCCGGCATGGCCGTCGGGCAGCGGGTCGCTCAGCACGAAACGGATCGTGCAGAGGTCGCGGGGCTGGTTCAATGCCGGAAAGCCCTTATTGGCGACACCGGCTTCCACGCGGCCGGGCGGCAGATTGCGGGCCAACGCAAAACGCGTGGCGCCGCCGGCAACCAGAAGATTGTCGTCCTCCGGAAACTTGATCTCCGTGAGGCTGTCCTGCACCAACGCTTCGTCAAATTCCAGCGCAAAAGCTACTCCCAGCGGGAAATAATCATCCGGCAGCCCTTGCGGGGGTACATAGCTCACCGTAAGATGAAGCGCCTCGCCGGGATGCGCCTCGGTCTCTAAAAAATGAAACCGCAACATGGGCGGCTCTTCCGCCGGGACATCGGAAGGCGGCGGCGACCAGGGCTGGGAGGGTGGGAAAGCCAGATGGTGGGTACTGTCGTAATTGAGTTGAATGGCCAGCACGTCCTTTTCCGTGATGGCGCCGTCGCCGTCGGAATCGGAAAAAGCGAGATTGATGCCGGTAGACGGCATTTCTTCCAGCCAGGGTTCGAAGGGTTTTGGGCCCCAGTTCATATTTTGATACTTGGCCTTGCGGGGATTGCCTTCTTTCTTAAAGTTCAAACCGATGGGCAGTACATCGAAGGCGTTCACAATGCCGTCGTTGTTGGCGTCGCCGGGGCAGAGGGCGAAGGAGTCGGCGGGTTGGAAGAGCACGACCTCGTCAATGTCGATGTCGAAGTCGTAAAAACGTTCGAGTGTGTCGAGGAAGAGGACGTTGGCGACATCCACTTTAAAATCCGTCCAAAACGTGTCGGCGCGTATGATCAAATCTTCAATAACAAAATCAACGGCTCCAATAGGGCGGCTGAAAGAGAGCCGGGGCGCGTGTTCGCCGGTAACGCTGAATTCCACCCTTCCGGGCGGCAATTTGCGCGCATCGGCAAACCCGTTGGCGCCGGCTGCGAAATGCAGGTCGGGAGCAGATGGCTCGAAGATGACCGTCGTCAGGCTGTCTTTGATAAATTCCTCCTTAAATTCGAGCGTAAAAGCCACGCCCATGGGCGAAATAGCCTGCGGCAGCCCGGGCGGTTGTTCGTAAAATATGTTGAGCCGCAGGGTGTCATTTACGGTAGCCGTGTCTTTGTCGAACACAAAAACCAGTTTGGGACGGGCCGTAGTAGGTACCTTTACAAAAGGTTGGTAGGGTTGCGGCGGCGGTTGCGATTGGTTATGGGCGCTGTCATAATTGAATTTTATCGCCAGGATATCTTCCGCGCTGACGATGCCATCGCCGTCGCAGTCGGAAAAGCCGTCGTTGATGCCGGTAGTGGGCAGGGTGGTGGGCCAAAGCAAAAACGGCTTTGGCGTCCAGTCGAAGCCTTGGGCTGTTGGGATGCGGGGAGGTCCCGTTTGGCCGAAGTTCAGGCCGATAGCCAGCAGGTCGACGTGGTTCACCCGGCCGTCGTTGTTGGCATCCCCGGGCAACAACACCTGACACAGGGCCGGGAAAGGCAACAGCAGCAAAAAAAGAAAACCTGTTTTCATACTGTTTATATGGTTTATGAAGGTTTAGCGGATTTAGAGCGGGAAATTTACAGATTTTTACCCGATATTTCAACTTTGCGTCCATTATGCACCAAAGCAAACTGCTCGAACTCCTGCGCACTTTTTCCCCGCGCCAGCTGGGCCGTTTGCGCGATTTTCTAGAATCGCCCTACTTCAATCGCGCTGCAGATGTGGTGCAGTTTTTTGAATATCTGGCGCCGCATGCACCGACATTCGGGCACAAAGCATTGGCGAAAGATCAGCTGTTAAAACATTTTAAGCCGGCAAAACCCCTGACGGAAAAACGACTGGCCTACCTGATGAATCAGCTGCTGGTACTGACAGAAGAATTTATAGCCGTCGAATCATTTCGCAACGATCCGCTGAAAATGCCTTTCGCGCTCGTGGAAGCCTATACTTCGGCCGGATTAACCCGTCATTTAAAAACTGCGCTGGACAAGGCGCTTTCCGCCCTGGAACAATTTCCCTATCGAAATGCCGAGTATTTTGCGGAAAGTTATCGTTTGCAGGCACTGCGATATTGGCATTCCAACCAAATCCAACACCAGCATAACCCCGAATTACAACGGGCTTCCGACACCCTGGACACTTTTTTTCTGGTAGAAAAACTGCGGTATGGCCTGGCCATGGCCCTCGCCGAATCCAGTTTGAACCTGAAATACGGCCATGGATTGGGACAAAAACTACCCGATTTGAACCATCTGAGTGAAGGCGCCCAAAACCCGACACTTCAAGTGTACGCGAGCGGTATCCGCATGGTGGAGTGCCCGGAAGAAACTGCTTATTTCTACCGGCAAAGGGACCTGCTGTACCAATTTGGCTCCAGGTTTAATGAGCAAGAGCAAAAGCTTTTGTACACCAGTTTATTAAACTATTGTTCCCGCCGGATCAACCAGTACAACGACCAGCAATTTTTTAAGGAATATTTTGAAATCAACAAGGCTTTACTCGAACAAGGTTTACTGTTCGAAGACGGCGCACTTTCCCCTTCGCGCTTTTTAAATCTGGTTAACACCGGCCTGCAAACGGATCAAAACGAATGGACGGTTCAGTTTATCCGGCAATACCGCGACCGCTTGCCGGCAGACTATGCGGAAGATACCTACCTGATGGCCATGGGGCGATACCATTTCCACACAGGCGATTATACCCAGGCACAAATCGTATTAAATCAGGTCAGCCCCATAAATCCGCAAATGGCTGTCATTGCCAGAAACCTGCTCGCCCGAATCTATTACGAAACCGGTGAAACCGAATTGTTGCTCTCTTTTCTCGAAGCCTACCGCGTGTATTTGCTACGACAGGATCTGCTCAATCCCACCACGAAAAAACAGGCCCGCCAATTTGTCGATTTCACCCGCCGCCTGGCTAAAATAGACAAACCCGAAGCCCGGCAACTGCCCAAACTCCTGTCCGACCTGCCCCCTGCTACTGAAATTTACCATCGCGATTGGCTGGCAGAGCAGATTGAAAAACGAATGAAAAAATTCAAAATGTAAAATTTTCTATCCTAATCCGGCTTATATTTGGGACAATTCTGCTAACCATTTCAAAACGTTACATCATGCTGCAAAAAATCGTTTGCCTGACCCTGCTCTGCCTGACCGGGCTTATTTCATCTTCATGCGCCCAGAGCACCATCCAGGTGTCCGTGACTGACACCATTATTGTTCCCGCCGACCATATCAGCGTCATGGTATCGTTCAAGGACACGATGAAAATCGACTTTTCCGCGCCCCGGTATCATATCGACGAGGAAATAGAAGAACCGGCAGAAGGCGAAGAACCCGGCGAGATACCGCCGCCGCCGGCTTTGGATCCGTTCGCGAATATGAAAACCGATTTTACCGCCGACCGCGAGGGCGTGATCCGTATCCTCGACGAACATAAAGTGAACTGGAAAAACCCTGAAGATCAGTTCGGCTTCCTCAAAGGCCCGATGGGCAACGGTATGATGCCGGGCAGTGAAAAGCCTAAAAACGAAGGCATTATGATCGATTTTTCCTCCAAAGCCCAGATGGACGAGATTTTACCAAGAATAAAAGAAAATCCCTTCGTCACCACCATAGACATGGGCGCCGCGGTGGACAAACAGCTGCTCGACAAAACCAGGCTTTATGAAAAACTGATGAAAAAATCGAAGACCAAAGCCGACAGTATCGCCAAACTGGCAGGCAAAAAGGTAGGCGGCGTGTACAAGATCGGGTCCGATTTCGACGCTTTCACGCTCGACAAGTACATGGATTCCCTGACCGGCTCCGGCGGCATGTTCGGCAGCATTTTTAAAATGCTGGGCGGCATGTTTACCGAAAAAACGCCCGATTACAAGGTCACGGTGTCGGAAACGATGACGGTGACGTATTATTTATTGGATAAATAGTCAGCCTCAGGCCGCCACTTCCGGCGCCACCTGCGCCTCCTCTTCCGGCGTGTCGATCACGTCGATCTCGAAGCGCAGGTTATCAATAATGAATTCCTGCCGCTCCGGCGTATTCTTGCCCATGTAGTAGTCGAGCACATGGTCGAGGTTGGTTTCTTCGGGCAGAATAACGGGGTCGAGGCGCATGTCGGCGCCGATGAAGCCGCCGAATTCATTGGGCGAAATTTCACCGAGGCCCTTGAAGCGGGTGATCTCGGGTTTGCCGCGCAGTTTTTTGATAGCCGCCTGTTTTTCGGCCTCGGAGTAGCAATAGAAGGTTTGCTGTTTGTCGCGCACGCGGAAAAGAGGCGTGTCCAATATGTACAGGTGGCCGTTGCGCACCAGGTCGGGGAAAAACTGGAGGAAAAAGGTGAGCAGCAGCAGGCGGATGTGCATGCCGTCGACGTCGGCGTCGGTGGCGATCACGACGCGGTTGTAGCGCAGGTCGTCGAGCGAGTCTTCGATGTTGAGCGCATGCTGGAGCAGGTTGAACTCCTCGTTTTGGTACACGATTTTTTTCGTGAGGCCGTAGCAGTTGAGGGGCTTGCCGCGCAGGCTGAACACGGCCTGGCTATCCACGTCGCGGGCCTTGGTGAGCGAACCGCTGGCCGAGTCGCCCTCGGTAATAAAAATGGTGCTGTTCATCCGGCCTTCTTCGGGGCCCTTTTCGTTGAGGTGGAAGCGGCAGTCTCGCAGTTTTTTGTTGTGAATATTGGCCGCTTTGGCGCGTTGGTTGGCGAGTTTTTTGACGTCGGCGATTTCCTTTCGTTCGCGTTCCGACTGTTGGATGCGCTTGAGCATTTCCTTGGCCACTTCCTGGTTTTTATGCAGGAAATCGTCGAGCGCCTTGGAGAGGAAATCCGACATCCAGGTGCGGATGTTTTGCCCTTCGGGGCTGATCTTTTCGGAGCCGAGGCGGGTTTTGGTTTGCGACTCGAACACCGGCTCTTCCACGCGCACGCTCACGACGGCAATGATGCTTTCGCGGATATCTTTGGCGTCGAACTGTTTTTTGAAGTGGTCGCGCACCGTTTTCACCAGCGCCTCGCGGAAGGCGTTGAGGTGGGTGCCGCCCTGCGTGGTGTTTTGGCCGTTGACGAAAGAATAGTATTGCTCGCCGTAATGGTCGCCGTGGGTCATGGCGATTTCCACGTCTTCACCTACCAGGTGGATGATCGGGTAACGGATGTTCTCGGTGTTGGTTTTTTTGCCAAGCAGATCGAGCAGGCCGTTTTTGGAGTAAAAGGTTTTGCCGTTGTAATTGATCTTCAGGCCGGCGTTGAGGTAGGCGTAGTTCCACAGCTGTTGCTCTACAAATTCAGGCACCCAGCGGAAATGCCGGAACATGCCGTTGTCGGGTTTGAAGTGGATGATGGTGCCGTTGTCCTCTTTGGTCGGCTCCAGTTTGCTTTCTTTTTTCAGGTTGCCAAACTGGAATTCGGCCCATTTGGCTTGGCCGTCGCGCACGGCGGTCACTTTAAAATATTCCGACAGGGCGTTCACGGCCTTGGTACCCACGCCGTTGAGGCCCACCGATTTTTTAAACGCCTTGGAGTCGTATTTGGCGCCCGTGTTGATTTTGCTTACCACGTCTACCACTTTGCCGAGCGGGATGCCGCGGCCATAGTCGCGTACGAACACGCCGTTTTCGTTGATGGCAACGTCGATTTGTTTGCCATATCCCATGGCGTACTCGTCGATGGAGTTGTCGAGCACCTCTTTGAGCAAGACGTAGATGCCGTCTTCGGGGCTGGAGCCGTCGCCGAGTTTGCCGATGTACATTCCCGGGCGCATGCGGATGTGTTCGCGCCAGTCGAGCGATTTGATTTCCTCTTCGGTATACCTGACCTCTGTCATTTTCGCTGCTGCTGATTTGTCTTTTGGCGGGGCAACGGGTTTGCCCGGCTTTTTCTGGTTCGAAAGTTTGTGTTGAGCGCCCAAAGTAATGCAGTTTTGATGGTTTGACAAAATTGGTTTGATGAAGCAAAGATAAAACAAATATTTTGTTTTAAACAAAAAGTTTTTTCTCGTATCTTTGGGCTTCCGCTTTTTACCGGTTATTTTTGTACTCAAAAAATAAAAATCATGGCTTCTACTGCCGTAAACATTCCGGGAGTCGCGGTTCAGGAAATTCCAGAAGTTCAACCTTCTGTTTCCTGGCAGGAATTTGAACAACAATACCTGGGCCGCGAAGACGCCTTCAAATACGAATGGGTCAGGGGCGCGGTCGTTAAAACTCCCCGCGTCATGAATCAGTATCAGTATTTCATTTTGGACAACCTGACCGAGTTTTTTAACCGGTTGCGAATGGAGAACAAAGCGTCGGGTAAGCTTTATGCCGAAATCGACACCTTTTTCCAAAAAAACGTTCACCGCCGGCCCGACCTGGCCTGGTTCAGCGACGAGCAGGTGGCCCGTATGGCGCGGCGTGAAAACCAGGTGCCGAAGTTTGTCATCGAGATCATATCCGAAAACGACGTGGTGGATAAATTGAAAGACTACCACGATGCGCAGGTAGGGGTTGTCTGGCTCATCTCACCCAATCTGGAGCAGGTGCATATTTTCGCCGGCGGCGATTCCACGATTTGCACGGGAGAGATGATGTGTTCGGCGGCGCCGGTGTTGCCGGGTTTTGAAATGAGCGCCAATGCGATTTTTGAAAAGCCGGCATTGCCGGAAGTGGGATGACCGGCTACATTATTTATTGTCACCATTTTAACCTAGCCCCCGTCCAATGTCGGTGCAATTCTGCTACCGATGAGAAAATCCTTCCTCCTCCTGTTGGCCCTGTTTTGGGCCACTGCCGGTATTTGGGCCCGGCAACCCTCGCCATTGTCTCCGTTTGTTCACCGGATACTTCAAACACCCGCTGACACCGCGGCCTGGTCGGCCATCCAAAACTGGTTCGACACAACATCGCTGTCGCCAGAGCAGCTGGCACTGGTATTGGATCAATCCCTGGAAGCCGTTCCGGTTGAAACAAACGCCCGTTTACACGCGGAACTGCTCCGCCAAAGCGGTATTTCCAATATGGATATGGGCAACTACCACCAGTCGTCGGAACGACTCATGCAGGCTATCCGCCTGTTCGAATCGACCGGCGATGCGCGCGGCGTAGCCAATACCCGTGTCAACCTCGGCGCCCTGAATTATTACCTGAACCAGTTCGGCAACACGATCCGTTACTGGAAACAGGCGGTTTTTTATTTTGAAAAGAACGGCCCTGTAGCGCGCTTGGGAACCGTTTACAGCAACCTCGGTTCCGTTTTTTCCGAAATGAACCGGCTGGACAGCGCCGAAATCTATCACCGTCGCGCCCTTCGCATCCACGAACAGGCCAATAACCACCGGGGTATGGCCCAGGCCTGGAACAACCTCGGCGTCACCTTTGAATATGCCAAACGTTTTGATGAAGCCCTGGGATGTTTCCGGCAGGCCCGCATTTTCAGCGACAGTACCGGCGATCGCGTCGGGGCTATCCGCGCGTTGCTGAACGGGGCCGCCATACTGGAATACCAACGACATTTTACGGAGGCACTCGCGGCTAACCGGCAGGCCCTGGAGGAGTTGTCGCTTACCGGCGAAAAAGCCCTGTACCGCCTGGCATATCTTAATCTGGCGGGCCTGTACAGTAAAACCGGTCGTTACAAGGACGCCTTTGAATCGTTGGAAAAATACCACGTGTACAAAGATTCCCTGGTCAACGAAGAAAACACGCGCTACTTGCAGGATATGCAGCTGCAATATGAAAGTGAGAAAAAGGAACGGGAAATCGCCCTGTTGAGCCACGAAAGCGAGAAACAGGCGCTGCGCCTGGAACGGCAACGTTTGTTACTGGCTGGCCTGCTGGTCATAGCCGTGCTGTTGGGCGCCCTGATGTGGCTGATCGCCCGCCACCAGCGCCGCAGCGATGCCCTGCTGCACAATATACTACCCGTGGCGGTGGCTGCCGAACTGCGCGATACCGGCCGGGTGCAACCCAAACGCCACGAAGCCGTTACTGTGCTGTTTGCCGATCTGGCGGGCTTTACTGAAATGGGCCACCATCTGCCCCCTGAAACATTGGTGGGCCTGATTGATCGCTATTATCATGCATTCGATGAAATTATTGCCCGCCACGGCATCGAAAAAATCAAGACCATCGGTGATTCATACATGTGCGCCAGTGGATTACCCGAAGACGATCCCCGGCATGCAGAAATAATGTACCAGGCCGCCGGCGAAATGATGGAATGGGTGCGCAAAAACGCCGGCGCCGGCGATCATCCGCACCTTGAATTGCGCATCGGCATGCATTCCGGCCCCGTGGTGGCGGGCGTAGCTGGCAAAATCAAGTACGCCTACGACATCTGGGGCGATACGGTGAACATGGCGGCCCGCATGGAGCAGTTCGGCGTGCCGGGCTGTATTAACCTGTCTGAAACCACCCGCGAACTGTTGGGCGACGCCGTGCAGGCCGAACCCCGGGAACCGGTGGAAGTAAAGGGCATCGGGTGGGTAAGGATGTATTTGGCGGGGGTGGATGCCTTTTCTGAAAGCCTTTGGCCGTGATGGCTGATATTTACGGCCGCGGCCTGGATCAAACACTTCGGCCTATCATCCTTCCGCGATCAGCGCCATCAGTTCTTCTGCCGTCAGTTTGGCGCTCACGTCGGCGCCGGCGAGCAGGGAGTCGGCCAGGTCGCGTTTATGGGCGTGCAATTGGAGGATTTTTTCTTCGATGGTTTGTTCGGCTACCAGGCGGTACACGGTTACTGGTTTTTCCTGCCCGATACGGTGGGCGCGGTCGGTGGCCTGGTCTTCCACGGCGGGGTTCCACCAGGGGTCGGTGTGGATGACATAGTCGGCTGCCGTGAGGTTGAGGCCGGTTCCGCCGGCGCGCAGGCTGATGAGGAACAGGTCGCCTTCGCCCGACTGGAAAGCTTCGATCCGTTTTTGGCGCGTGGGCAGGGGCGTTTGGCCGTCGAGGTACTGATAAGCGATCTTTTTCTTTTTCAGATAAGATTCCAGTATTTCCAGGTGTCCGACAAACTGGCTGAATACCAATGCTTTGTGGCCGTTTTCGAGCAATTCGTCCACGATCTGGCCGAACAGTTCGAGTTTGGCGCTCGATTTGAAACCCGCGTTGGCGTTGGCTAAGTTGGGGTGGCAGGCGGCGCGGCGCAGGCGCATGATTTCGGCCAGGATGCGCAGGTGTTTTTCGCCGGCGCCGCTGTCGGAGCCGTTCGTCAGGGTTTCGAGCGCGTTGCGGCGCAGTGCTTCGTAGAAGGCGCGTTCTTCAGGCGGGAGGGGAACGCTGAGGGTAATCTCGGTTTTGGCCGGCAGTTCGCGCAGCACATCGTCTTTGCGGCGGCGCAGTATGAAGGGCTGCACAAGGCGGCGCAGTTGTTCGCGGCGAGCCTCGTCGCGGTATTTTTCGATGGGCAGGGCGAAACGTTCGTTAAAATCTTCGGACGACCCCAGGAGTCCGGGATTGGCAAACTGGAAAAGGTTCCACAATTCGCCGAGGTGGTTTTCGAGCGGGGTGCCGGTCATGATGAACCGGAAATCGCCTTGCAGCCGCATGGCGGTTTCGCTGCGTTTGGTCGCGCGGTTTTTGATGAACTGCGCCTCATCGAGCAGCACGGTTGCAAAGCGTTTCTGAATGAAAGATTCGCTGGAGCGGGTCAGCAGGTCGTAGGTAATGATGAGCAGGTCGCCTTTGCCGGCGTTTTCGATCACCGCGGTGCGGTCGCCTTCGCCGAACAGAACGGGCCGGAGCGCGGGGGCGAATTTTTGGGTTTCCGCCACCCAGTTCCGGCACACGCCGGCGGGGGCGATCACAAGAGCGGGCCCCAGCCTGGCACGGGTAGTCAGAAAGGCCAGGGCTTGTACGGTTTTGCCCAGGCCCATGTCGTCGGCTAAGCAAGCGCCAAAGCCGGCGGCGGCGCAGCGGCTGAGCCATTCGAAGCCTTCCTGCTGGTAAGGGCGCAATTGGGCCTTAAAATTCCCGGGCACTTTGTGTTTCGTTTTAAAAGCGGCGCTTATTTGCTCCCGGTTTTCCCGGAATTTTTGATCAAAATCGGCATGTTGCACCTGTTCGGTGAAAACGTCGAGGGCGCCGGCGGCGAGAGGGTGCAGTTGCAGCGACCCGTTTTTACGCGCGCTCATCAGTCCGTCGATTTGGCGCAGGCGGCGGCGGAATTCATTTGTCAGGGCGATGAACCGGCCGGGGCTGATCTCCACGAATTGTTGGCCGGAAGCGCTCAGGGCGAGCAGTTCCTGTAAGGAAAGCACCTTGTTTTCATCCACCTGCAATTCGCCCTCCACTTCAAACCAATTGTTTTTGCCCCGAATGCGCATGTTGAACTGCTCAAAACCCGCCACCGAACTCACGCGCAATTTTTCGCCCCTGGGCCATTCGAGCAGGATTTCGCCGCTTTGTACCAAGGGGTACAGTTGTACGAGCAATTCGAGGCATTGTTGCGTATCGTCAATTTCCCATACGCCGTGTGCGGGCGCCGTGTGCCGGAGTACAGGCGTCTGCTCCAGGAGTTTTTCGGCATTATTGGTCTCTTCTTTGAACCTGCGCTCCGTGCGAACTCTATGCCCACCCACAAGCGCCACGACAGACTTATCGCCGCGGCCGGGTTTCAGGTAAGGCGGCGCATCGGCAAATGGTTTGACAAATAGTTCGACATGGAAGCCGTCGCCTACCGGCAACAGGTGGACGTATATGCGGGAATTGGCCGGTACCGCGGGCAATTTTTCTTCTTCAAATACCGACTGCACCGGAAGGCTCTTTCCCAGGCCCTCCATAATAGCGCCCAGGCGTTCGGCGCCTTTTTCCGGCACAAACAGCGACCGGCCATTAAAGGATTGGGCGATCCGCGCATGTTCGGCGGTGATGACCAGCAGTTTGTAACGCGTCGGGGTTTCCTTGACAATCTGAAAGCCCTCCTGTTCGAAGGCGTGCGAAAAGCGGAGTTGGAAACCGCCGTCTGTTTTTTGCGCAATCAAAACGGGTTGGTCTTCGATCAATTGCACTGCTACATCAGATGAATGGCTCAGGAAAAGCAGGGGGTGCCCGGCGAGGGCTTCCCAAACCTGTACCGACTTATCCAGGTGATAATAGGAGCCATATTGAAGCGCCCGCGCTATTTGTTTATCTTGTTCGGTCATGCAAGGCAAATCGGCGCTGCGCAGGCGATAATCGGGTATAGACCGGCCCTGTGTCCAGCCTTTTTTGCCAAAACTTTGTTCTTTAGGCTCAATTCTTTTACGTTCAAAATCGACGAGCCAGACCAGGCGCGTATCGTTTTCACGCGCTACGGCATTTTTGGAAGCGGCCATGGCCGACAAAAGGGAGAGCGCCGTTTCCCACTCTTCTACCCGGGGCAACAAGCGGCAAAGCGGCTCTATGCGAAGTTCGGCATTCCGGCGTTCGCTTTCATCGCGTAACGCGGTATCAAGTTCGGCGTTGAGCGCCAGTATTTCGGCGGCGAGCCAGGCATATCCGTTGTATTCCAGGTATTGCCGGTATTCGGCCAGTTTGCCCCGGTCAATACTTTTTTCATCTACCCAAAACGCGCAGAGGTGCCGGAAAAAATTCATCAGCGGTAGTTGTTCCGGCGGCTGCGCCTTGAGCGCGCGGAGCGCGGCGCCTTTGTTGTTTTGCAAATAGCTCAGCGTCGCGCGCAGGTAAACGAATCCCTGGAGGTAGCTCGTCCCGTTTTTAAACACCTGGTCGATATGCGTTTCGATTTTGGGGTAAAGAGCGGCATCCCGCGTTTTCATCTGCGCCATGATGTGAAAGAGGCCGGCCAGGTGGGATAAAACGTTCTTTGTGCTTCTGGTTTCGCGGCGCAGCTGTTTTTGCGCCTGTTGAAAACAGGAAATGCTGTTTTCCGTATTTCCGGCTATCAGATGTTGCATACCTGCCAGCGCGGCGGCATTTATCTCATCTATAAGGTTAAACAAGCGTTGCATGCCCTCCCAGTCGCCGCGAAAAAACAATAATTGGGAAGCTATTCTGGCCAGGTGGGCCCGGCCGGAGTCGTTTAAATGGGGTAATTGGTCGGTCGCATAGTGAAAGTAAGCGTCCGGGGCGGTCAGGTAAAAGGTTTGCCGGTTCAGTTTTTCCTGCAGTAAAAACATCTGTATGCCATCCGGCAGTTTTTTTATTTTTTGCAGGTCAAAAACCGGCGGCAACCAGTATTCGAGCAAAGTGTCGCGGGTGTAACCGCTGTTTTGCCTGCCGGCCAGCTCGGTGAAATAATGCGAAAACTCGCCGGGACGGCCCAGGTAACGGGCTATGCGCATTTCCCGGAACAAACGATCGGGCCCCGAGGCCCCGGTATACCAGGCCAGGGGCATTTCTTTGCGGATGGCTTTGGCAATGTGCGGAAAATCCGTGTCGCGTATAAAATCGCGGTCGCACAGGTCCTCGGCAAACGCGCGGTCGCACTGATACTGATGGGCATTGGGCAATAGAAAACCCTTGGTTTGAAGCCCCGAAAGCAGCGGGGCCATATCTTTGGGATAAAGCCCGATCCCGTTGTTTTTGAAGGAACAGGCGTTGAAGACTTCTGTCAGTTTGGTTTGGCTAAGCGGTTCCCATGCCACGGCGGCTATTTTAACCAGGCGTTTTTCCGTTCCGCTCAGCCTTTCGTATGTTTCAAACAATTTTTCCACGCTTTGAACCGACAGGGGGAGGCTGGCAACAGGTACGACATCCGGCTTCTGCTGTCCATGCCTGGCTATGATCTCCCGCGCGCGCTCCATCCGCATGGCCCGTACCGTAGCTAATATCTCGGTCCGGCTTTTGGGTTTTTCACGGGCCAGATCCTCTCGTGTCGGCCGGACGGCCATAAAGCGTTCCTGCCGGAGCCGGTATAAAACTGCCGCCTGATGTTTGCAAAAATACTCCTGATCGAAAGGGCAGTTACATTCCCAATGCTCCAGTTTTTCTCCATCGAAACCGATATAGACTTCATATTCGTCGCCTTGAGACCCTTGCACCGTGGCCATCCACTCGCCTTTATTTTCCTCGTTCAGGTTGTAGATCAGGTCGTTTTTCCAAATTTCCTGTCCGCGTTCCAGGATTTTGGCGGAAATATGCCGCTCGAAGTTTTGTATGGTTATGTCCGACATGCCAGTGAGTTAAGGGGCAAAAATACACGGAACAAAAGTTCCGCTGTAATAACATTTTCACTACCTCCCCGACCGGTCCACCACCGCCACGCTCGCCTGTTGCGTTCCGTACATCCAGATGTCCTGAATATTGACATGGGCCGGTCGGGTTGCGATAAAATAAATGGCTTCGGCCACATCGGAGGCTTTCAAGGGCTGGAAATCGTCGTAAATGCGGGCTTTTTCAGCGTCGCCTTCAAATCGGGTGATGGCAAATTCGGTTTCTTCCACATGGCCGGGGCTGACCTGGCTGACGCGGATATTGTGGGCGTGCAGATCGAGGCGCATGGCGCGGGTGAGAGCGTCTACGGCGAACTTGGTGGCGCAATACACGTTGCCATTTGCATATACTTCTTTCCCCGCCGCCGAACCCACGTTGATAATATGCCCCTTGCGGCGCCGCACCATGCCTGGCGCCACGCAACGCGTCACGTACAACAATCCTTTGATATTGGTGTCGATCATGGTGTCCCAATGATCCAAATCGCCCTCGTGAATGGGCGCCAGGCCCCTGGCCAGGCCGGCGTTGTTGATCAGCAGGTCGATGTTTTGCCAGGCCTCCGGGAGCATTTCCAGGTGTTGGCGCACGGCTTCAGGATCGCGCACATCGAATTCGAGGGTATACGCGTCCGTATCGAATTCATCACCGAGGGTTTGTCGCAAGGCGTCCAGCCGTTCGCCGCGGCGTCCGGTGAGAATGACCCGGTGCCCGTGCCGGGCAAATTCGAGCGCCGTCGCCCTGCCGATGCCAGAGCTGGCGCCTGTGATCAGCACAGTGAGCGGTTCCGCAGTTTTTACGCTAAGCTGTTGGCTTTCCGTGGCCGGTGTTTGAAAAGATTCCAGCGCCCTGGCAGGTTCAATTTCCGTCGTTTCGGTTTCTTCCTTTTGTTCCGGAAAATACTCGCCTATGGCCGGCTCGGGTATTTCTTCCGGGGCTGGTTCCGCGGGTGGTGGAATGGTGGGTAAAAAGCGCGCGTCAAGTTCCTCCGATTGAAGGGAATCGTCGAGTAGGACGGCGTGCCGGTAGAGGGTTTCCGCCTCGGCCGTATCGCCGGCATCGAGGGTACACTGTGCCAGCGCGAGCCAGGTGCGCGCGTGGTCGGGCTGTAATACAGCTGCATCGCGAAAATGTTGCAGCGCCTGTTCGGGCTGTTCCAGGTGATCGCGCAGCAATACAGCCAGGCGGTAGTGCAGGTCTGCGTCGTCGGAGTCGGCAGCCAGGGCTTCTTCGAGATAGTGCGCGGCTGTTTCCCGGTAATCCGTCAGGTGATCGGAGGTGAGTAATGCCAGGCGGCGGTAAATGCCCGGATATTTTGGTTGCAGTTCCGTCACGCGATCCCAACAATATTTTGCCAGCAGGTAGTCGCCTTTGGCAAGCGCGTTTTCGCCCATTTGGAAATAGGATTCGGCTTCCTGTGAGTGGTTGTTGGCCACTGTTTCCACCGGGGCTTCGGGCTCAGGTTCAACCAATGTTCCTGGTTCGTGCAAACCGTATTGCGCCCGGGCTTTTTCGAATTCGGCGCGCAGGTTTTCTTCTTCAGGGTATTGTTCGATGGCCAGACGGAACAATTCCATACCGCGTTCGGTGTAACCTTTTTCCAGCCAGAACCAGGCATCCTGCGCCATTTGCCTTATTTCCGATTCCCGGGCCTCTGGCGCTGTTTCGGTTTCTCCGATCAGGCGTTCCAATACGGAACGGGGTTCCTCATTCCCCGCTTCATCATACAATTGCTGTTCTGAATTTTCCGGATGTGTTCGGCTCGCCGCATCACTGTAGCTCGTTTCAGGCGCCGGGAGCGCCTCCTCCTCCACCTGGATTTCCTCCAAGAGGCGGTCCATGCCGTTGAAAACAGGGTGTTCAGCCAGGGCAATCTGGGCGGTTTCAGGCTCGGTTGGCTGGGGCGCCAACGGTCCGGAAAACACGGGCGTTTCGGCCACCGGGGCGGAATGTACTGCTTCCGGGATAGGCGGCACGGGTATTTCTTCTTCCAAAGTTGCCAGTTTGCGGTATTGCTCATGCCATTCCTGCAGACCGAAATGCCGGAAAAAGAGGGCATAATGGTCGGCTTCGAACTGCTCGCGGGAATGGTAGCCCGCCTCGCGGAGGGCGCTGAACAATTCGCCGATCTCATTGGCAATTCCCCTGACAGTTTCCAGTTGCTGCTCGTAGGTTTCTTTTTCACCCGGCGGAATTTCCGGTGCAGCGGCATTCCGATCCAAATAGGCGGTTTGCCAATAATTCATATATTGTATGGCATGCACCACCCGGTCGAATTGGGTGGGTACGGATTCGTAGGTTTTATCGCCATCCCGGCTTATCCGGCCTTCGGCAACCAGGGTTAGCAACCGGTTCTGCCGCCGGAGTGTCTGAAACATGGCCAATGCCGAGGCCATACAAACTTCATTTTTTAAAAAATTGTCGGTCAACAACCATAACACCGGCTCATCCGACAGCTGTACCTGCCGGTAGAGGTGACCAGGCAAGTCGCCCGGCCGGTTGGTAAGGTGTTGAAACGGTATGCCGATGCGCCCCAATTCATGGGCTATTTTTTCGGCTATATTCGCGTTTTCGCGGCAGTAAACAAGTTGAATGGTCGACATGATCGATTTTTGATTCTTTGCATTAAAAATATCTCCGATTATTCCCGGGCCAGTTCATCCATCAGGGCGTTGAATTCCTGTTTGAATGCCTCATACTTCGAGGTGGCCGGCCCGTCGAAACCCGTGTGTATCCGGCGCACCCTGTTCTGCCTGTCCAGAATGATCATCGTGGGAAAGGCCACAACTTCATTCAGTACGGGAAAAACCCTGGCTGCCTCGGCTTTATCGGATTTGCCGGCGTAAACCAAGTCAAAAGGTATGCCCATTTTCTTTTTGTAAGTCAGGAGGTGCGCTTTGGCCTGCTCAGGGTCTTTATGGCGTTCAAACGCAAAAGCTGCCACGGCCATTTTACCGGCCATGGCAGGATTTTTTTTCAAATATTCCAGCAGGAAGTTCTGCTCGTCGCGGCAGTTGGGGCACCAGGTACCCATGATGGTGAATATTTTGATTTTTCCGTCAAACTCCGGCCCGGGAAAGGTCACCATTCTGCCTTCAGGCGTAGGCAGGGAGAAAGTGAACGCCTGGGAGCCGGATTTCAGGGTAGTGAGTGAATCGGCATGCCC
>CALEYM010000472.1 GCA_937926185.1 uncultured Bacteroidota bacterium
TTCCACATTTTTTTCAAATTGGGCGTCCCAGTTCAGGTCGCGGTCGTAGAAGAGGTAGGCGTTGAGCGAGCCGGCCAGTCCGCTGTCGCTGGAGCGGCTGACTTTACGCGATTTGAGCCAGCCCGATTTGGCGGCTTCCAGTTCTTCCGCGGTAAAACCTTCTTTAGCCGCCCGTTCGATCTCTTCGCGGAAGGCTACTTCGAGTTTGGCCAGATTCTCCGGATTGTAGATCATAAAGCCGTTGAAACTGGCATCCTTATCCAGGGGGCTGGCACTGAAGCTGCCGCGTACCGTATAACTGAGGCCGTCTTTCTGGCGAATCCGCGTGGCGAGCCGGGAATTCAAAAAACCGCCGCCCAGGATTTGGCCGCCGATTGTCAGGGCGGGATATTCCGGATCGTCGTTGCGCATGGGGAAGCCGAAACCGGCTAAGTAAACGGCATTGGACTTATCGGGCGTGAGAATTTGCTCGTTGCGGGCTGGCACGGGTTTGTAATCTTCGGCGATGCGCTCGTATTTCGAGGGGCTTTTCCAGTCGCCAAAAGTTTCCCGCAATGTTTTTTCGATTTCGGTTTTGTCAAAATCGCCCACCACGGCTGCAGTGGCATAGTTGGCGCCGTAAAACTGTTTGTGGAAGGCTTTGATCTGGTCCGGCGTGACAGCCTCGACCGAGGCGATCTCTTCTTCAAATGTCATGGTGTAGCGCGGGTCGGTTTTCGGGTATTCCGGACTGGAGATACGCGCGAACAGGTTGCCGGCCAGCGCGTTGGGGTCGGTTTTTTGCTCTTCAAGACCGGTCAGGTACTCCAGTTTGTCTTTGTCAAATTCTTCCCGCGGGAAGCTGGGGGTTTTCAGGATTTCGCCGACAAAGCGGATCGTTTCGGCCAGGTGTTCGCGGTCGGTTTCGATATTGACCGTCACGGAGGAGGCGCCACCGAAAAAGTTGACCCGGGCTTTGAGCCGGTCGAGTTCTTCTTTGATCTGCTGCCGGTTTTTGGTGGCGGTGCCGCGGTTGAGCAGGCTGGCGGTGAATCCGGCAACAGTCGCTTTGCCCTGAAGGCTTTCGAGTGTGCCGAAGCGAAAGGTGAGCGTGGCGTTCACCGCGTCGCCGCGATTTTCCTTGGGCAACAGGGCGTATTCCATGCCGTTGGGCAATTTACCCCGGGTGGTTCTTTTTTCGATATTTTCCGGCGAGAGATCGAAATCTTCGCCCTGGGCGATAGCCGCTTTGCCTTTGTAGTCTTTCAGCAGCTCGTCGAGGTTCGGCGGATCGGGAATTTCGGCGCGATCCGGATTTTTTTCCGGCATAAAAAAGCCGACAGTGCGGTTGGCGGGTTTCAGGTAACGCAGGGCCACGCGGGCCACGTCTTCGGGCGTTACCTTTTCCACCTGGTCGCGGTACAGGAAGGCCAGCCGCCAGTCGCCGGTGCCGATATAATTGCTCAGGGCAAGGCCGATGCGGTCGGATTGTTTGAAGTTGAGTTCCCAGTTTTTCAGGATACGCGTTTTGGCTTTATCCACTTCTTCCTGTGTGGGCATATTTTCTTTCAGGCCGTCCAGTATTTCCAGCATGGCAGCTTTTGCGTCGTCCACCGGTTTCTCCTGACGCACTTCCGTCGTGAATCCTATGGTTCCGCCCTCGGCATAACCGGAGGCGCTGCCGAAGACAGAAACAGCTTTTTTACTTTCCACCAGGGCTTTGTACAGTCGGCCGGTGGGCTCATCGGTCAGAAGGTTGGCCAGCACAGTCAGCGGGGCGTAATCGGGGTGCGAGCCGGCGGGCGTCCGGTACGCGCACGAGAACAGTTGCACGTCGCCGGTACGGCGCAATACGACCTGGCGTTCGCCGTCCTGGGTGGGTTCTTTGGTGTAGGTGGTGATCAGTTGGCGGGTGGGTTTGGGAATAGGCCCGAAATATTCATTGACGAGGTCGAGCGTTTTTTGCTCGTCGATTTTGCCGGCTACCACGAGCACGGCATTGTCGGGCTGGTAGTAGTGGCGGTAGAAGGCCTGGAGCCGCTCGATGGGCGCCAGTTCGATGTCCGACTTCTCGCCGATGGTGGAGTGGCCGTAGTTGTGCCATTGGTACACGGCGGCCATCATACGTTTGCTGAGTACGGCGCCGGGGCTGTTTTCGCCGCGTTCGTATTCGTTGCGCACCACGGAGAATTCGCTTTCCAGGTCTTTGCGCGCGATAAACGAGTTGATCATGCGGTCGCTTTCCAGGTCGAGCGCCCAGCGCAGGTTCTCCTCGGTAGCGTCGAAGGTTTCAAAATAATTGGTGCGGTCGAACCAGGTGGTACCGTTGGGCCGGGCGCCGTGTTCGGTGAGTTCCTGCGGGATGTTCGGATGCCGGGGCGTGCCTTTGAACACCAGGTGTTCCAGCAGGTGCGCCATGCCGGTTTCACCGTAATTCTCATGGCGGGAGCCGACCTTATAGGTGATGTTGACCGTAATGATCGGTTTGGACGGGTCGGGGAATAACAATACCCGCAAACCATTGGGCAGGCTGTATTCGGTAATACCCTCCACGGAGGTGATTTTTTGTACTCCCGGGGGCAGGCGCAGGGCCGTTTGGGCCAGGGCAAGAGTGCTGAAGATGCTGAGTAAGAGCAACAGGCTCCAGCGTTGTATGAAAGGACTCATTTTCATGTAAAATATGGTTGGTGAAATAAATGCATTAGTCATTAGCCGCGGCCCGTGTTAGCCGGTCATTGATCGCCCTTCCCAGCCCTTCCTCCGGCGCCCTTTCTGCCAGAATAACTTCCACGTCCGATTGATCCAACGTACGCAACGCGGCAAACAGTCTTTGCGCTGCTTCTGCCGGATTCCCCGTTGCGCTCAGCACGATCTCCAGCGTCCCGGCGGGCAGCGGGCGTTTTTCCTGGAAAGCCAAAATTCCGATCTTTTTCCCGCTGTAGAGCGAAAGGTTTTCGTCAATGTCGCCCAATATCAATAATTTTCGGGGAGCATAGTGCGATTTGAGCATGCCAGGCGCCGCCGGATTACTGCTTTGGTTCAGGGCCATGCGGACCGGCCCGACCACATTTTCAATCGCTTCCAGGGCCAGGCCGCCGGTCCGGTAAACGTTTACCTGCCCGTCTTCGAAGCCGACGATGGTACTTTCCAAGCCAATGCGGCAGGGCCCGCCGTCGAGAATATAGGGAATTTTTCCGTGCAACTGGTCGTACACATGCTTTGCCGAGGTAGGGCTGATGTATCCGAAAGGGTTGGCGCTGGGAGCCGCCAATGGAAACGGCAGTTCGCGCAACAGGGCTTGTGTCAGCGGATGTGCGGGGGCCCGCAGACCCACCCGCGGCAGGCCGGAGGTGACCAAATCGGGTATAACATCGCGTTTGGGCAGCAACAGTGTCAACGGCCCGGGCCAGAACCTGCGGGCCAGTTCCCGAAGAGGCGGCGGGAAATCTGCCGCGTACCGTTCCGCGGCGGCTGCATCCGGCACGTGCACGATCAGGGGATCAAAGGCCGGGCGGTTTTTGACCTCGAAAATTTTAACAACGGCTGCCGGCTCCAGCGCGTTGGCGGCCAGGCCATACACCGTTTCGGTGGGGATACCCACACATTCACCGGCCAGGAGCCATTGGGCGGCAGCGGACGGATCAGCGCCGGTTTGGGTGCTAAACTGACTCAAGATAACTTTGTTGAATGATGACGCAAAGCTATGATACCTGACGCTCTTTCAAAGAGAAATCGGTTATTTGGCCCTGTATTTGTTACACCGTGTTCCGGTTTACGTCTGAATGACACTAATTTATACACTGCGAAAGGCGATTCCTTTCTACCTTTGCGTAAAATTCACACCATGACTGACAAAGCTGTCCAGCCAGAACCGGCGCTCCAGGAATTATTTAACGAGAAAGGCGAGCGTATGAGCCCCGTTTTACCGGAATCGGTTCGCAATTTTTTGATCGATATCGACGGCACAATTTGCGACGACGTGCCCAACGAAGAACCCGAACGAATGGCTACCGTCCTCCCCTACCCCGACGCGCTTTCCATGCTGAACAAATGGTACGATGAAGGCCATATCATATTCTTTTTTACCAGCCGTACCGAAGCGCACCGCGACGTCACGGAAAAATGGCTGCTGAAACACGGATTCAAATACCACGGCATCTTATTCGGCAAGCCGCGCGGCGGCAATTATCACTGGATCGACAACCATATCGTGCGCGCCACCCGTTTTAAAGGTAAATTCACCGATTTGGTGGTAAAAACACACGAAATAGAAGTGTTTTCCGAAGAATGACCCCGAAAGGCTGTTGTGCGCATTAAATCTTATCCATGTCAGCTGTTGTCGTTTTTTTTATACTGCTGGTTTCCGGGCCGGCAGGGAGCGCGCCCTTTCACGGAGCCTTCAATCCGTCCCGATCCCTGGTGGGGATAACCGGCAATCCGCAATCCCTGCCTGCCGGCAGGCAGGCGCAATCCGCGGTCCGCAATCCGGATTCCCTGCCCTACGACCTGCATAATCCGGTGTTGGCGATCAACTTCCCAAGTCAAGACCTGCTGGAAATCTCGGCGCTCGGCCCCACCGATGAGCCGGGCATCTTTTGCGCGCTGGCCGATGAAAGAGGCGAAATTTTTTTTATCGACTGCAACAACGGCGGCGCCATCACCCGCCGGGTACTTTTTCGCGACAAAGGCGATTTCGAAGGCGTGGAAAAAGTGGGCAAATGCCTGTATGCCCTTAAAAGCAACGGCGATTTGTTTGAAATAGCCAACTGGGAGAAAAAACGGCCCCGGAGCCGCTTGTATTCCACATCCATCTCCAAGTCGGACGACGCCGAGGGCCTGGGATACGACAGCCAACGGCAGGCACTACTCATCGCGTGCAAGGGTAACCCCGACAGCGCCTATTTGCGGCACATATATGCATTCGACCTGCATACCAAACAATTGCTCGAAACCCCTGTTTTTAGTGTCGATCCCGAAGCAGTAAACCGCCTGGTTCCGCATACCAAAGAAGAAAAAAATGGTTATTTCAGCCCTTCCGGCATAGCCGTGCACCCGGTAAGCGGAGATGTATATATCATTTCTACGGCCCTCAAGCGCCTTGTCGTGCTGGATTACGCCACCGGAGCCATCCGTTTTGCCGTTCGTTTGGATAAAAAATTGCTGCCGCAACCGGAAGGCATCGCTTTCGACCCCGAAGGCAACCTCTACCTGAGCAGTGAAGGCAAAAAAGGCGGCGAAGGCTTGTTTTTCAGGTTCAATTTTAGAAAATAGGTTTATGAGGGTTTATGAGGGTTTATGAGAGTTTATGAGGTTTAGAGAGGTTTAGAGAGGTTTAGAGAGGTTTAGAGCGGTTGCCACAACTATAAAAGTTTTGCAAACGTATTATAATGATACGCAGGGCAAACCCCTACATTTGCGCCCAATGTCAAACCAATCAATCAACCAACCAATCAACTATTCAACCAATTACCCGTGCCATGCCCGTAGTTGAACTTAAAATCCCGAATCTGGGAGAATCCATAACCAGCGTCACCTTTTCCAAATGGCTGAAGCCCAACGGCTCCATAGTGGCTATGGACGAGCCGTTGTGTGAAATTGAAACGGAAAAAGCCAACCAGGAACTCTCCGCCGACTCGGCCGGCAAACTCAGCTGGGTAGCCAAAGAAGGCGACGACCTGACCGTGGGCGCCCTGTTTGCCACCATCGATACCGATGCGGCCGGCGCATCTGCCGAAACGGCTGTTTCCACCCCGGCCGCTGCACCCGCTGCTCCCGCTGCTCCCGCAACACCTGCTCCGGCAGCACCTGCCGTGGTGGAAACGGCTGCCGCTATTCCCGGCTATGCCGCGGGCCATCCTTCGCCGGCTGCCGCCAAGATACTGACAGAAGGCGGCGTCGAGCCCGGCGCCGTGAGCGGTACGGGCAAAGACGGCCGCATCACGAAAGAAGACGCTCAAAAGGCCGTTGAAAATAAAACCCAGGCCCCGGCTACCCCGCCGGCGGCATCCGCCCCGGCCGCCACGCCGGCGCCGCAGGCGCCTGCCGCCCCTTTTTCCCGCAGCGAAAACCGCGAACGCCTCAGCCGAATGCGCCGCACCATCGCCAAACGCCTGGTGAGCGCGAAAAACAATACGGCCATGCTCACTACTTTCAACGAGGTGGACATGAGCGGCGTAATGGAACTGCGGGAAAAGTATCAGGAGGCTTTTGTCAAAAAATACGGCATCAAACTGGGCTTTATGTCCATCTTCGCCAGGGCCTGCGCCAAAGTTCTGCTGGAAATGCCCGAGGTAAACGCCTTCATCGACGGCGACGATATCATCTACCACGACTACGTCGATATCAGCATTGCCATCAGCACGCCCAACGGCCTGGTGGTGCCGCCCATCCGCAACGTGGAAAGCCTCGGCTTCCACGAAATTGAACTGAAACTGAAAGATTTGTCGGGCAAAGCCCGCGATGGCAAACTGTCGCTGGAGGAAATGTCCGGCGGCACCTTCACCATCACCAACGGCGGTATTTTCGGCAGCCTGCTGAGCACGCCCATCATCAACGAGCCGCAAAGCGCCATCCTCGGCATGCACGCCATCAAGGAGCGCCCCGTGGCCGTGAACGGCGAAGTGAAGATCCGCCCGATGATGTACCTGGCCCTCAGCTACGACCACCGCGTCATCGACGGGGCGACTTCCGTGACGTTCCTGGTAAAGGTGAAAAACCTGATCGAAGACCCGGTGTCGTTGCTGCTCGACCTGTAAAGCCGCATGTATATAAAATCTATTCCATTATTGGCCTTGAGTGCCATTTTATTTTTAGGCGCCGCTTGTTCGGGTGTTAAAAGCAGTTCGGCTGGAGGTAAAAAGATGCGGCTGGTGTGGTCCGATGAATTCAACTATGCCGGCATGCCTGATACTGCTAAATGGAGCTACGACATCGGCGACGGCTGTCCGAATGTATGCGGCTGGGGCAACAACGAGTTGCAGTACTACCACGCCAAACGCCTGCAAAATGCCCGCGTGGAAAACGGCCATCTCGTGATAGAAGCCCGCCGGGAAAAGGCCGGAACAAAAGAATACTCCTCCGCCCGTATGGTTAGCCGTCATAAAGGCGACTGGACGTACGGACGGGTAGTTGTCCGGGCCAAATTGCCCAAAGGCCTGGGTACCTGGCCGGCCATCTGGATGCTGCCCACCGACTGGGCTTACGGCAACTGGCCGGCCAGCGGCGAGATCGACATCATGGAATTCGTGGGCTACATGCCCGACAGCGTGTTCGGCTCCATTCACACCAAACGCTTCAACCATTCCATTGGAACACAAGTGACCAAAGGATTGTATTCCAACACGCTGAGTAGCGACTTTCACGAATTTGCTATTGAATGGGATGCCGAAAAAATTGACTTCTTTTTCGATGGCCAAAAATACCAGACTTTTGAAAACCGCCACGAAGACTCCGAAGCATGGCCCTTCGACCGCCGGTTTCATCTCATCCTTAACCTTGCCGTAGGCGGAAACTGGGGTGGAAAAATGGGTGTGGATACCACCATCTGGCCGCAAAAAATGCTGGTGGATTATGTAAGGGTCTATCAAAAATAAACGGGCATCGCGCTATCTTGCGGGGTAAAATAAAATCCGTATGATAGAAGCGCGTATTCAACAACTGGGTATCGAATTGCCCTCCCCGCCCCCGCCGGGCGGCATTTACCATCCCGTAGTCATCGTCGGCCACCTGATGTACGTTTCCGGCCAGGCGCCGCGCCGCGCAGACGGCGCCAATGTTACCGGCGTCGTCGGCAAAGACCTGAGCGTGGAGGAAGGCAAAGCGGCCGCCCGGCAAACCGGGCTCACCATGCTGGCCACTATAAAAGACCAGATTGGCAATCTCGACCGGATCAAACGCCTGGTCAAAACGCTCGGCATGGTCAACTGCGAGCCGGGATTTACCAGTCAGCCGCAGGTCATCAACGGCTTCAGCGAGCTATGGGTAGAACTGTTAGGCGAGGAAAACGGCAAAGGCGCCCGCAGCGCCGTGGGCATGATCCTGCCGGGAAATATTGCCACGGAGGTGGAGGCAATATTCGAGTTGTACACCGATTGAAAAATGGAAAAATTATTATTCGTCGGACGAATTTGTCGTCCGACGAATATGCTGTCAGCATTAATAACCATCATTTATGAGTTGGTACAAGATAAACAACGAGACCGGCATTCCCTCTCCCGCCATTCTGCTTTATCCCGACCACATTCAGGCGAATATTCAACGCATGCTTGCCATTGCCGGTGGCCCCGGCCGGCTGCGCCCGCACGTGAAAACGCACAAGTTGCCGCCGGTGATCCGGATGCAGGTGGAAGCCGGTATTACCCGTTTCAAATGCGCAACACTCGCGGAAGCAGTCATGGTAGCGGAAAACGGCGGTACCGATATTTTGATGGCCTATCCGCTCTACGGGCCCGCAATCGGCCAGTTGCTGGAACTGACAGGTCGTTATCCGGCCATCCGCTTTGCCGCCATAGTCGACAATATGGCCCAGGCGGACGGAATGGAACGGCAGGCGGAAGCAGCCGGGCGTTCGCTCGACGTTTTCCTGGACCTGAATGTCGGCATGGAACGCACCGGCATCCGGCCGGGCCCGGAAGCGGCGTCGCTTTACCGCCGCCTGGCAAATTCAAACTGCTTGCGACCGCGCGGGCTGCACGTGTACGACGGGCAGCTGGGCATTTCTGATCCGGAAACGCGCGAAGCCGCCTGTGATGCCGGTTTTGAGCCGGTAACCGGGTTGATCCGCCACCTGGATGCCGCGGGGTTACACCCGGAAGAACTCGTGTGCGGCGGCGCCCCTACTTTCCCGATCCACGCCAAACATCCGGAGCGCACCCTGAGCCCGGGCACAGTATTACTCTGGGATTGGGGGTATAGCTCCAAATTCCCTGATCTGCCTTTTCAGCATGCCGCCGTGCTGTTTGCCCGTGTCGTCAGCAAACCCGCCCCCCACAAACTTTGCCTCGACCTGGGCCACAAAGCCGTCGCCTCGGAAATGCCGCCACCCCGCGTACACCTGTTCGACATTCCTGACTATGAGCACCTGACGCACAGCGAGGAGCATCTCGTTATCACCTTCGACGGAGCGGAGCGCTTCACGCCAGGCGATTGCCTGTACGGTATTCCCACGCATATTTGCCCCACCATGGCGCTGCACGATTTCGTGTGGGCTGTATCCAATCAGGAGGCGGCGGAAAAGTGGTATCTGACGGCGCGGACGCGGGAGGTGGCGTGATCTTTGTAAGGATGCCGGATTCGTCATTGCGTCATTTAGCCGTCATTGTTTCAACTTTGCGCGCCTTTGGCGTCCTTTAAGCGGGGAAAACCTATCTTCGCGCCGTTTTTCCACCCAATGCCCTCCCTTTCGTATTCTTATGGTCGATCTTTTAACCCAGTTTTTTGATTTTTTCCGCCACCTCGACGTTCACCTTGAAAACATCATGCGCGAATACGAGGTGATGACTTACCTGATCCTGGCCCTGATCATTTTTTGTGAAACGGGTCTCGTGGTTACGCCCTTTCTGCCCGGCGATTCTTTGTTGTTCGCTGCCGGGGCCATCACGGCCAAAACGGGCATTCTGAACGTCTGGCTGCTCATTCCGCTGCTCTTTGCCGCCGCTATCCTGGGCGATAATACCAATTATTTTTTTGGAAGATACCTCGGTACCAAAGTATTTACCCGCGACTATTGGTTCCTGAAACGGCAGTACATCGAACGCACCCAGGAGTTTTACGAAAAATATGGCGGCCGTACCCTGGTCATCGCGCGTTTTGTGCCCATCGTGCGCACCTTTGCGCCTTTCGTGGCCGGCGTGGGCGACATGACCTACCGGCGTTTTATCAGCTATTGCCTCGGCGGCGGCATTGCCTGGGTCACCAGCCTGACCCTGGCTGGTTATTTTTTCGGTCAGATACCTATCGTGAAAAACAATTTTGAAATTGTCGTTTTCGGGATCATCGGAGTGTCCGTGTTGCCGATTTTTGTGGAGTTTGTAAGGGCGAAGATGAATAAGGGAAAGACGGCGTGAATGGAGCACCTATGCCACCACTCTCTTTACTGCTTTCCCCGCTTCCATATACCCCCTGATAATCCGCGCCGCATCGGGGTCGGTATAAGGCTTTTTGGCCATCTCCAGCAAATCGGCGGGGGTATACGCCTCGCCGGTATCGATAAAACAATAGCCCGCAAACTGTCCTTCCCGCACCGCCACGACCGCCTGTTCGCCCTCCTGTCGGCCGCTTTCCACGAGCAGGAAAGTGCCCGGCAGACCGCGCGATAAAAGGGCCATCGCTTCATCTACACGGGCGTTGTACGATTCCGGCGGCTCTTCACCGACGCAGGCGCCGAGGCATTGTTTGATGGTATAATGGAAACAGGCGTGTTCGCGGTTGTCGAGGTGACAAAGCCGTTCGCAGAGATGGAACTGGCGCCGCACGCTGTCGAGCCAGGCACGGGCGCTGGTGAGTTTTGGAAAATCGGTCACCAGTTCCAGTTGCCGCATGTTGCGTTTGGAGCGTTGCCCGGCGGCGAGGCAGCGGTAGCCGCGCTGGTCGGTGTAGGCGAATACGCAGGCGGAGAACTGCCGTATCCGGAGCGCCCGGTTGACAGGCGGTTGCAGGCGTTTGATCTCGGCGCTTTCGAGCAGCAGGGCCACCAGTTCGCTGCCCGTGATCTCGAAACTGAAATCGGCCACGCCCGTGCGGAGTTTTTCGCCTTTGGGCGATTGGTCGGCAAAGTGTTCGAACAGGCGTTTGCGGATGTTGAGGCTTTTGCCCACGTAAATCACCTCGCCGCGCTCGTCGTGCAGGTAATACACGCCGCAGGCTTCGGGCGCGGCGTGCAGGCGGTCGAGGGTGATGTTTTGCGGGAGTTTGGTTTCCCGCACGCCGTGGTTGACCAGCGTTTTCAGGCTGTCTTTGCCGGTTTGCGCGGCCAGTATACGTTCAAAAACCTGTACCGTGGCCAGGGTATCGTCCAGCGCCCGGTGACTTTTGTCGGCGTAAATGCCGAAATGCCGTTTCAGATTGCCCAGGCTGTAACTGGTGAGCCCGGGAAAAACCTGGCGCGACAAACGCACCGTGCACAGTTGTTTGCGGGAAAACGTATAACCCAGCCGGGCGAATTCCTCCCGGATAAAACTGTAATCGAACGACACGTTGTGGGCCACGAAAATGGCGCCCTCGGTGAGTTCCACGATTTGTTTGGCTACTTCATAAAATTTGGGCGCATGGGCCACCATCTCGTCGGTGATGCCGGTCAGTTGGGTGATGTTCCAGGGAATGCTGCGTTCAGGGTTGATGAGCGTGGAAAACGTATCCGTCACCCGCGCGCCGTCGTGCAGCACGATGGCAATTTCAGTGATCCGTTCGTAGCGGGCCATGCCGCCGGTCGTTTCAACGTCGATAATGGCGTATTTTGGCATCGGAAAAAATGCTGACCTTAGCAAAGGCAAATGTAAAACATTTCGTTTTCAAAATACACAATATACCACAACACTTCGTTTTGCTATCTAAACCCTCTAAACCTTCTAAACCCTCTAAACCTTCTAAACCCTCTAAACCTT
>CALEYM010000473.1 GCA_937926185.1 uncultured Bacteroidota bacterium
GCTGGCCGGCTACCGCATGTTCATGCAAACGGTGGAACGCCCCCGCCTGGAACAATTGATCAAAGAAGACCCGCGGTACTTCGACAAGTCCCTGCCCTACGCCATGGTATTCGACCTGGCCGACAACTGGTCCAAAAAATTTGAAGCCCTGAACGTTCCGCCGCCGGCCTGGTATGGTTCCCGCTCGGGTCATTTTACCTCGGCCCAGTTCATGCAGCGGTTCAGCCATGCGACGAAGGATATCGGGAATACTTTTACGAGTATGCCTTCCAAAAGCGGCAGCAGTGGTGGGGGAAGTTTTAGCGGGGGCGGGTTTGGAGGCGGCGGAGGCGGGAGCTGGTAGGAAGGTCGCGATACGCCGAAAAGGTCGTTGAGTGTTTAATGCCACTTCACACTAAATCTTATATGGAAACGGAAAACCCGCAACCCGACATAAAAAAGCCCCGAAAATCATTTAAAAAGGTGTCTGAATGGACGGGGTTGTTGCGCAACTTCGCTACCATCATCGCGTCGTTCATTTCCCTGATCACCTTGTTTATCCTGATCAGACAAAACGAACGCACCTATCAGCCCGACGTAGTTTTTAAGCCGGAGCAAAGCGTCTTTCGCGTTTTTTACCGGGAAAATCCCACTTCCTGCGATGACATACAGATCACCGGCGCCACAGACAGCATTCCGCTTTCCATACGGTTGACGGCTTCCAACATCGGGTTGGGCGCCGCCAAAGACCTGGAAGCCCGATGGTTGTTCGACCCGGAGCAAATGGACGATACCCTGACCATCGGAAATTTAACCATTCCTACCCAAGCCACATATAACGACGACCTGAAAGTCTTGCTTTTTTATAATTGCTACCGGGAGGAGCGCTCCGATCAGTACGTCGAATTTTGCCTTCCGGTCAGCATGGAAAAAGAGCCGGTTCTGTTTACCCTGCCTGAAACCTACCTGCAAGCATGGAGCAACATCCTGATCCGCAGCCTCCACCATCCATCCGCCCCTTTTGAACTGCACAGGGGCGCGCTGTTGGATGCGATACAGAAGTTTCAGCAATTGCAGTTTTCGGTGAAGTACAAAGACATCAACAACCGCCCTTATTCCAAAACATACCGGGTACGCATGATTCCGGCTTTGATCGATCTGAAGAAAAAAGAAATGCTCGTGGTATGGCGTGTTTTCGGAGAGACCGGACGCCGCAACCTGGCAGAAAAACACAAAATCACCATTACCCGCGAAGACGGGTCGAATATAATCGCGACGGTCGATTTATAATGACCTTACTTCGCCGCGGGATATACAAACCGGTATTCCCCCGACCCCACTTCCAGCACCACATTGTTGCCCTCCTGCCGCGCCTTGAACAACCCGCTTTCATGCAACCGCTGCCCCCCTTCCCGCACCTCTTCCAGCCGGGCATCGGGCAGAAAGATCGTGGCCGTCGTATTCGGCGGTATGGCCGCTCCCACGGTCAAAGTTTCACCTTGTTTTTCCCAGCCGGAGGCAATCGTACCATACTGACTTTCGTACGAAGCCCGCGCATAAGTGAGTTTATCGGTCGGATGCGGTTGAATGCGGATATGCTTGTACCCCGGCGCGCCAATTTCGAGGCCGGCTGCCACGCGGTACATCCAGTCGCCGATGGCGCCGTAGGCGTAGTGGTTAAAAGAGTTCATACCGGGGTCCTGGAAGGTGCTGTCGGTTTTAATGCCGTCCCAGCGTTCCCAGATGGTGGTGGCGCCCATTTTTACGGGATAAAGCCAGGAGGGGTAAGTTTCCTGCAGCAGCAGTTCGTAGGCCAGCTTGGTTTGTCCGTTGGCAGAAAGCACGTGGCAAAGGTGGGGGGTGCCGAGAAAACCGGTGGCTAAGTGGTTTTTGCGGTTGCGGATGTCATTAGTCAGGTATTGAATGGCGGCAGGACGCAGTTCGGGAGGCAGCAGTCCGAATTCGAGCGCCAGCACGTAGGCTGTTTGGGAGTGCGACACCAGCCGGCCCGCCTCGGTGGCGTATTCGCGCAGGAAGGCTTCTTTTATCCGTTCAAACAATACCCTGTAATACATCGCCTCGTCGGTTTTGCCCAACACTTCGGCGGCCTGTTGCACGAGCCGGGTGGAATGGGCAAAAAACATGGTAGCGAGCATATCGCGGTCGGTGTGGCCATCGGGCGAGCTGGCATCGTGCGGCGCCGGGCGGTAGAACAGCCAGTCGCCGTAGACGCTTCCGCCTTTCCAGATGAGGGAATCGCCCGATTGGGCGTGCTGGAATTCCACCCAGGCTTTCATGCTGGGGTACTGTGTTTCGAGCAGGCGTTTGTCGCCGTAGAGCTGGTACATCGTCCAGGGCAGGATGGTTGCCACGTCGCTCCAGCCCGCGCTGACGCCCACTTTTTCGCTGTTGGGCTTATTGAGCACGTCGGGGATCACCACGGGTACGGCGCCGCTGGGACGCTGATCGGCGGCGATGTCGGCGGCCCATTTGGCGAAGAAGGGCGCCACGCCCGCGTTGAAGATGGCCGTGCGGCAGAATGCCTGCGCGTCGCCCGTCCAGCCGAGGCGTTCGTCGCGCTGGGGGCAGTCGGTGGGCACGTCCACAAAATTGCCTTTCTGACCCCATTTAATGTTGTGTTGCAGTTGATTGAGCAAGGGGTTGGAACATTCAAAGGCGCCGGTTTGCGGCATGTCGGAGTGTACCACCGCGGCTTTGATATCGGCGGGGTCGAGTTTATCGCCGGGCAATCCTTCGAGCATCACGTAGCGGAAACCCATGAAGGTGAAACGCGGTTCGTACGTCTCCACTTCCCCACCCTTCAGGGTGTATTCCAGGCGGCATTTAGCCTTGCGCATGTTGGCGGTGTAAAAATTGCCCTGTTTATCCAGCACCTCCGCGTGTTGTACTTTGACCACCGTTCCGGCCGGCCCCTGCACGTTGAACCGCACCCAGCCCACGAGGTTTTGGCCGAAATCGACGACCAGTTCGTTTTTGGGTGTACGGAAAACGCGCTGCGCGGGCAATTCCTGGATTTTCCGCACGGGCAGCCCGTTGGAGGCGATCAGATTATCCAGGGGATAATTGACTACCTGAACCGCCTGCCAATGGCCGCCGGCAAAGCCCGGCATATCCCAACCTGCTTGCTCCAGGCGGGCGTCGTAGGTTTCGCCGTCGTAGATGTCGTTCATACGAATGGGGCCGTCCAAATGCGCTTTCCAGGTTCCGTCGCTGACGATCCATTCTTCTGTGCCGTTGGCATATCGCACATGGATTTGACAGAGCAATCCCAGTCTCGGCCCATAAAAGGCCCACTGGAACACCCATCCGAGCGTGCCGCGGTACCAGCCGTCGCCGAGCAGGGCGCCGACGGCATTTTGGCCGGGTTTCAGCAGACCGGTGACGTCGTACACCTGGTATTGCAGGCGTTTGCCGTACACCGTCCAGCCAGGCGTGAGTGCCTGGTCGCCCACTTTCTGACCGTTCAAATGCAGTTCATAAAAGCCGTGGGCGGTCACGTAGGCGCGCGCGCCGGCTATTTTTTTCTTTAAATTAAACTCTTTGCGCAGCATGGGCGCCGGGGCGTAGCGTTTCGAGGCAGTATCGGGTTCGATCCATTGGGCCTTCCAGTCGGCGCTATTCAGCAATCCCATTTCCCAGAAGGCGGGTTGGCTCCAGGCCGAGGTACGGCCCTGGTTGTCCCACACCTGCACCTGCCAGTAGTAGCGCCGGGCCGATTGCAGCGCCGGGCCGGTATACGGCTGCAACACCGATTCGCCGGACATGATCTTCCCGGATTGCCACAGCAGCGTTTTTTCCGAAAAATCGGGCGCGGAGGCCACGCGCAGCGCATAAGCGGTTTGCAGGACATTCCGTCCGGGGGCATTCAGTTTCCAGCTCAGCCTCGGTTTGGCCGCGTCGATGCCGACCGGGTCAGTTTTATATTCGCAGGTAAGCGACGAAACGTTGAGATTTTGAGCATGGACGGAGCTGACAAACAGCAGGGCGAGGGCGCAGAGCAAATTTTTCATGGCAATTGTTTTACATAAACCGAGCGGACAGGCAAACGTAAAGAACTAGCGGGTACTGTTGCAGCACTTTATTTTTTAAAAAGGCGGGGGACAGCAAAACCTTTAAAATATTTTTGGGTCAGGCCCTCGAATTTCCAGCGACAGAAACCTGACTTTTAAACAAATCAGGTTTGCGCAGAAAACCCCTGCCCGCGTATTTTGCGATCATATCGTAACCTTTCAACTTTACTGTTCCCATGCGCCTTACCTGTACAGTTATCATCTTCTTCGCCCTGACA
>CALEYM010000474.1 GCA_937926185.1 uncultured Bacteroidota bacterium
TGATTTGTTGATTTGTTGATTTGTTGATTTGTTGATTTGTTGATTTGTTGATTTGGTACCGAAAAAATATTTAAAACATAGTTTTAAAAACTGTAAATGTTTTTTTGCGGGGACTTGTAAAATAAAATTTTTACAAGTCCCCGCAAAAAAACATTCCCGCCGCACCATGAAAGCAGCCATTCTCGACGACGAACCGCACAATGTGCAACTCCTGGCTCACCTCCTGACCCAGTTTTTTCCGGAGATCACCGAAGTCCGGCAATTCACCGACAGCGTGGAAGCGGTGGAAGCGTTTCAAAAAGATCCGCCGGATTTACTGTTGCTCGACATAGAAATGCCCCAACTCAACGGCTTCGACGTGCTGAACAGGTTGCTGCCGCTGCGTTTCCGGGTCATTTTTGTCACGGCTTATGACAAATACGCCGTCAGGGCGTTCCGATACAGCGCGCTTGATTACCTGCTGAAACCTATCGACGTGGAGGAATTCCGCAAAGCCGTGCAAAAAGCCTTGTCGCAGGCGCCGCCGCAGGATGCGCAGGTCGACCTGATGCGCGAAACCCAACAATCGCACGACGCTATCCCCGACCGCCTGGCCATTTCTTCGCAGGACGGCCTGCAGATCATCGACACCAACGAGATCATACACTGCGAGTCGGAGAGCAACTATACTAAAATCTTCCTGCGCAACGGTCAGAAGATCATCGTTTCGCGTACATTGAAAGACCTGGAAGAACTGCTCGATGCGGAAAAGTTCTTCCGGCTGCACCATTCCCACCTGGTCAACCTTCGCTCCGTGCGCCGCTACCTGCGCGGTGAAGGCGGGGAAGTCATACTCGAAAACGGCGCCCAATTGCCCGTGGCGCGGAGTAAAAAGGACGAGTTTTTGCGGCGCTTTGCGCGGGTGTGAAGCCGCAACCACCTTCCCGAATTTAATTTCTTGATTTCAGTCAATTTTTTAAAAGCCGGCGCGTCCGACTTTTGCAGCACTTCTTTTCTAAAAATAAAATATGGAAACGTGCCAGGGAAACGCGATTGAACAGAATAATTATCAAATCAATGGTTAAATGCGGGTAAGCTCGGGGTCAAAATTCAAAACTCCGCAAACTACTCAACCAATCCCGCCAACTACTCAAGATCGTCCCCGGCCTGGAAATTACACCCCTACATTTGTATCATCAAACGAACAAAAAACACTTCCAGGCTAACTGAATGAAAAACAAACCCCTTAAAAACCGAATGAAAACTACCCCCCAACTCCCCGAACCTGTTAATCAAATGTGAAAACGAATTTAAAGTAAAAAAAGCCCCCAACCCAATCCCAATCAACCGCCGTCTTGCCCCCTTACAACCGCCAACCAACGGCTAAGAATTCGAAAACAAATCAAAGAAAACATCTGTCATGCTTGCTGCCTTTTTGTTAACCGCCACCCCTGAACTTACCCTCAACCACCTCAACGGCGCCCCGATCGCCATCAAAGCCCCGGTGCTCGAACGCCTGAGAACCTCCGGCCAGGATGCCGAGGCGGCACTGCTCCGCCAGGCCATTGCCGGAAACCAGTCGGCTTACGCCGCCCTGGTACGCCGCTACGACCGGATGGTGTACGGACTGGCCTATCAAATGGTCGGCAACCATGAAGACGCCCTCGAAGTAACGCAGGACGCATTTCTGAAAGCCTTCCGTTTTTTGTCCGGCTATCGCGGTGAAAGCCGTTTCAGTACCTGGTTGTATCGTATAGCCCGTACCTCGGCCATCAATTACCTGCGCCGGGCCAAACGGGAAATAGTCGCCCTGGATGCGCCGGAGTCGCCTGTGCGGCGAATGGCCGCCGACTCCGCCGACGGCTATCAGTCCGTCACCGCCGCGGAACGCTCCGATATGCTGCGCCGCGCATTCAAAATGCTTTTGCCGGACGACAGCAGCGTGCTGACTTTGTTTTACCTCAAGGAACAAAGCCTCGAAGAAATCTGCGAGATCATGGGCTGGACGATGAGCAATGCTAAAAGCCGCCTGTGCCGCGCCCGCCAACGCCTGCGCGCCGTGCTGACCGACCATTTCGCGGATGAATTCGGCGACTGGCTGTAACGCCGTCTGCCAGACGGCGTAAAAAAACAAAAACACAGAGCCCGGATTCCAAATGAAAACTCCCCTATCCGGGTCGTGTCAAAAAAGTTTATTTCATCAAATAATACTTTTTGATACGGCCCTCATTTTTTAAGCCGTCTGACAGACGGCTTTACCGATATGGAACTTGAACTCATGCAAAATCCGTACAATGGCCTGCCCCTGCAGCGCGTTCGCGCAAAGGGCCGCGACGGATTGACCGACGATAGCGGCGCTTTTTTCCCCCTGCGCAACGGCTATCCAAATTTTTTGGCCGGCCAGCAAATTACCGGACTCAACCAAAAAATCCAGCAATACTACGATCGCTCCGGGCGCATGGTGGACCTGATGCAGCGTTTCAGTAATATATGGCGCAACCAGGATCATTCGCGCGTGGAATATTTCCGGGGCATGCACATTAATCCCGGCGACCGGGTGTTGGAGATATCCGTGGGCGCCGGTTGCAATCTCCGGTATTTGCCGGCACACGGCCGGTATTTTGGTCTGGATATTTCCAGCGGCATGTTGGACCGCTGCATCAAAAATATCCGGCGCCGGGGGCTCAACCTGCAACTGGCACAGGCAAATGCCGAATACCTGCCCTACCGCGACGGTTCCTTCGACTGCGTATTTCATACAGGCGGGATAAACTTCTTTAACGACCGCGGGCGCGCCATCCGCGAAATGATCCGGGTGGCAAAACCCGGCGCCCGCATCACTATTATCGACGCGACGGAAAAAGAGATCAAAAGACAATACCGGAGAATTCCTTTCATGGGGCGGTGTATCGGTGAGGAGATGGTAGACCGGTCGAGGTTGTACGCGCCGGCGCAGTTCGTACCCGAAGAAATCCGCGACGTTGAAGTCAAACTCATCAACGATGGAGCCATGTACCGGCTCAGTTTTCTTAAACCAATTATGGACACCCATAAAATGTTTCTGCTGCCGAACGTGCAGATTAACGAATAACTATGTTTGCCAGGCGACAATTTTCGGAAATTAACCCAACCGGCACGGCCCGGTTGTTGTTGAAGGGTTAGTTTTGTCCGAAACAAATTGACGCATGAAAAAACTTACTATTTTACTCTGCTTTTTTACCACCGCCGTTTATGCGCAGGGCCCCGTCAAACGGTACGTCCTGCTCGAACATTTTACCAACAGCGTATGTTCGGTTTGCAAAGCCAGAAATCCGGGATTTTACGCTCTGATCGACCAAAATGCCGCGGATGTGCACCACATCGCTTATCACCCCCCTATTCCGTACAGTTCCTGTATTTTTTACCAGCACAACCAGAATGAGAATAAAGACCGGGCCGACTACTACGAGGTTTTCGGCACGCCAATGGTATCGGCCAATGGCGCCGCCGCGGTAAGCGTACAGTCGATGACGTCCACTGTACTGCAAACCTACCTGGGCCAAACAAGCCCCGTGCTGGTGCAGGTGTCGGAAAGCGCCAATGGCAACCAACGCACCGCCGACATCGGCGTTGTTACCGTGGGAACGGTACCTGACGGCGACTACAAATTTTTTGCAGCCATTGTGGAAAAACGGGTGGATTACACTTCTCCGATCGGGTCCAATGTCCACCGAAATGTATTTCGCAAAATGCTGACCGGAATTGATGGCGTTACATACGAACCGGCCGGCCCCGGCAGCTCGGTGAATTATTCGTATACTTTTGCCATCGACCCCGCCTGGGTGGCCGATTCCGTCTACGTCGTGGCATTCGTTCAGAACACGGCGGACAAAAACGTACTGAACAGCGGCACCAAATTCGACCCGTTCATCGTATCGTCCGGTGAGGTTTCGGCGCCACAAACCGTACAAATACAACCTAACCCGGCCACTGCCGAGGCATGGGTATCCCTGCCCGGCAAACAGGTCGACCGCGTAGATGTCTTTTCCATAGGGGGGCGGCTGGCGCGCACGGCCCTTGAAACCCGGTACGATCTGGTCCAGATTCCCCTCGAAGGCCTGGCCCCCGGATTGTATGTCGTTAAAATGACGGGAAAGGAAGGAGTGTATGTCGGGAGGTTGGTGAAAAATTGATTTTAGATGGGGTTCGACTAATGACGCAAATTATCCCCCCACGTAATTATGCGGCGTAAGTTGTTTCAGTTCGTCTTTAACCTCCTGCCGCACTTCCAACCCGTCTATAAACTCGTGCAGGTCTTCCCGGGTGATGGCAGCGCGTCCGCGGGTAAGTTCTTTTAATGCCTCGTAGGGTTGAGGATAGCCTTCACGGCGGAGGATAACCTGAATACCCTCGGCAATCACCATCCAGTTGTCTTCCAGGTCGTCGAACAGTTTTCCTTCGTTGAGCGTCAATTTACCGAGGCCTTTCAGGATGGATTTGAAAGCGACGATCGTGTGCCCGACAGGTACGCCCAGGTTTCGAAGTACGGTGCTGTCGGTCAGGTCGCGTTGCAGACGGCTGATGGGCAGTTTTTCGGCAAAATGCTGGAACAAGGCATTGGCCAGGCCGAGATTGCCCTCGGCATTTTCAAAATCTATGGGATTCACCTTGTGGGGCATGGCAGAAGAACCCACTTCGCCCTTTACCGTCTTTTGCCGGAAATATTCCATTGAAACATACGTCCACACGTCGCGGCACAGGTCGATCAGGATAGTATTGATTCGGCCCATGGCCTGGCATTGGGCAGCCAGGTGGTCGTATGGTTCAATTTGGGTGGTGTGTGGAGCGCGCTCCAGACCGAGAAATTCACGCACGAAATCGTCGCCGAAGCGGCGCCAGTCATAATCGGGATAGGCGGCGTAGTGGGCGTTGAAATTGCCGGTGGCGCCGCCAAACTTGGCCCGGTGCGGAATGTCGCGCAACTGGCCGATCTGCCCGTCGAGGCGTTCCACGAACACCTGCAATTCTTTGCCGAGCAAGGTAGGTGAAGCCGGCTGACCGTGGGTGCGGGCCAACATGGGGACGCGCGCCCAATCCTGGGCCAGTTGATACAGGTGGTCGCGCAATCGCTGAAAAAGCGGGTAATATACCTCCTGCAAAGCATTTTTGAATAATAGCGGCGTGGCCGTGTTGTTAACGTCCTGTGAGGTAAGCCCAAAGTGTACGAACTCGCGCAGTTGGCCGAGTTCCAAGGCGTCGAAACGTTCTTTCAGAAAATACTCCACCGCTTTTACGTCGTGATTGGTCGTGCGTTCGATGGTCTTGACGTATTCCGCGTCGGCCAGGCTGAAGTTTTCAAAAATGGCGTTCAACTCGTCAATTTTGGCGTCCTCGAAACTGGTCAATTGCGGCAACCCGTATTGGCAAAGCGCGATAAAGTATTGTATTTCAACAAAAACCCGGTACCGGATCAACGCGTATTCACTGAAGTATTCGGTCAGTTCCTTCGTTTTGTCGGCATACCGGCCGTCGATGGGAGAAATGGCGAGTAGCATGGGCGCAAGTTTGTTTATGAGGGTTTATGAGGGGGTTTATGAGGGGGTTTATGAGGGTTTATGAGGGTTTATGAGGGTTTATGAGGG
>CALEYM010000475.1 GCA_937926185.1 uncultured Bacteroidota bacterium
AAAACAAAAATCCAGAAGACAACATCGCGTTTTTGTTGAAAAACCTGGAAAATAAACCAGACAGAAGCGCCCGGTTCCGTACCGTTATCGCCCTCCTTATGGACGGCAAGGAAACCGTTCTGGAAGGCATCTGCCCCGGTCAGATTGCCCATGCCAAACGCGGTTCCAACGGATGGGGCTACGATCCCGTATTTATTCCCGATGAGTACGATCAAACCTTTGCCGAACTCGGCCCCGAAGTAAAAAACCGCATCAGCCACCGCGCCCTCGCCACAGAAAAACTACGCCAATTCCTAACTCATCACTCATAACTCATCACTTATCACTATTAATCCCTTTCCTCCACTTTTCTGTTGGTTTGCACATCTATTACCCCATCCGATTTTTTGAACAGATCCAAAATGGCTTTCTCCTCCAGTTCTTCGGGATCGTAGCCCACCAGCCAGATATTATCGGTAGAAATCCGGCGCACCAGGATAAACCGGTAGCCCGTAAACTGCCGCACCCAATTTCCGGCATTGATATCCGGCTGGAGTTTTACGATAACTTCCCGCCGGCGTTCTGCCGGGATTTCGTTGGGGTTCACCCCACGCGTGACCTGGAAGCCGTGTTTTTCGGCCAGGTCTTTGAGCAGATTTTCCAATTCGAGCAGCGGAGCGGGCCGGTCGATAGACCCCGTAACGCTTTTGGATTGGGTATCGCGGTATGCAGTCAAGGTGACAAACGGCGCGTCGGCCACCTGCGTTTCGATCCGGTCGGGGTACTGCCAGAGATTTACCTGACGGACTTTTTCCCGCAATCCGGTCATTTCTGTCTTAGCCAACCGGAAGGAATCCAGTCCCATTTTTTCAGCAAAACGAATGCCCTCATATTCCACTACTCCGTTGTTTCGCACCGTAAGGCGGAAAACAGGGCAAAAACCGAAGCAGGCGCCGGATTTGAGTTCGATAAAGGGCGCACGCGCCAGGGCGGCTTTTTGGCCTGTCTTACAGGAAAAAAGCGCGGCTATGAGCAGGAAAAATGAAAAACGGATCATGTTGAAAAACAAGCGTTAAAAAAGTTGAAGGTAAAAGTCGAAAGATTTTCCGTCTTTTTGCGCTGCAATTTAAAGAAACGAAACGATGGATATTGCCAAAATACCCTCTCCCTGTTTTGTGCTCGACGAAGCGTCGCTCCGCCGCAATTTGCGGCTTATTGATCGTGTACAAAAAGAAGCCGGCGTTCAGATCATCCTGGCATTCAAAGGTTTCGCCATGTGGAGCGCTTTTCCCATCGTGCGCGAATATCTGGGCGGCGCAACCGCATCCTCTTTGAGCGAAGCGCGACTTTGTTTTGAAGAAATGAAGGTCAAGGCGCATACTTATTCGGTAGCCTACCTGCCCCGCGAATTCGGGCAAATAATGAAATATTCAAGCCACATTACTTTCAACTCGATCGGGCAATACCGGCGCTACCAAAAACGGGTCGCCCAGCACACGCCGAAAATCAGCATGGGCATCCGCGTCAATCCTGGTTGGTCGCCGGTGGGCACGGCATTGTACAATCCGGCCTCGCCCGGTTCGCGGTTGGGCGAAGTGGCTGAAAACTTTAAAGGCCGCCTGCCGGACGGCGTAGAGGGGCTGCATTTTCACACTCTTTGCGAAAGCAGCAGCTACGACCTGGAAAAAACCCTCGTTTATTTTGAAAAAGACTTCGGCGCCTTCCTGCCCCACCTGAAATGGGTAAACTTTGGCGGCGGCCACCTGATGACCCGCAAAGGATACGACGTGGAGCACCTCATCGGCGTATTGCGCGGCTTCAGAAGCCGGCATCCGCATTTGCAGGTGATCCTGGAGCCAGGCAGCGCGATTGCCTGGGAAACCGGCGTACTGGTGTCGGCAATTCTGGATATTGTGCAAAACAAAGGCCTAAAAACGGCTATTCTCGATGTGTCGTTCACGGCGCACATGCCCGACACGCTGGAAATGCCGTACCGCCCCCGCGTACAGGGCGCCAACGCCGAACCCGCCTCCGGAGATAAATATCAGTACCGGTTGGGCGGCGTCAGTTGCCTGAGCGGCGACTTTATGACGGAATACGCCTTTGATAAGCCCCTGAAGCCGGGACAAAAGATCGTCTTTGAAGATATGATCCACTACACCATGGTCAAAACCACCACCTTCAATGGCGTAACGCATCCCTCCATCGCCATCTGGCGGGAAGATGGACGGCTCGACGTGGTGCGAAAATTCGGCTACCGCGATTATAAAATGCGCCTGTCCTGATCAGCCGGCAAAAATGAAATACATCAAAATCATCAATGCCAGGGTGGCAATGACCAGGATAGTCAGAAACTTGCGCATCTCTTCACGGTCTTTGACAGAGCTGCTCCGCTGCCGGGATATTTTTTGCTTCGCCATAAACTATTGATTTGTAAATATTTGTCAAAAAGTTGGTTTTTACTCGATAAATCAACTGAGGCCCTGCTCCCGGAAAATCCGGTTCAGCCAGCGCAACAGCAGAAAAAGGGCCACCGCCGCCAGGGTCAACAGTACGAAATTCACCCAGAAAAAATCCGCTTTATTGTCGTATCGATCCCACATGGTGGCCAGTACGCCGCTGAGTTTGTTGCCCAGCGAGGTGGCCAATTGCCATCCGCCCATCATCAACCCGACAATATGGGGTGGCGCCATTTTCGACACCATCGATAAGCCCATGGGACTAAGACACAATTCGCCCACCGTGATCACGCCGTAAGCACCGATCAGCCACCAGGCCGAGGCTTTTTCGGCGCCGTTGTGGCAGAAATATACCGCGGCCACCGTCACTAAAGTGGAGAGCGCCGAAACCACCAGTCCCCACCCTATTTTAGCAGGCGTGGTGGGTTCCTTTCCGCGCCGGCGCAACCAGCTGAAGAAGATAATGACCAGGGGCGTCAGCACCACCACAAAAAAGGGATTAACCGACTGGAAAATTTCCGTGGAGATCAGGGAGGCGCTGGCGCCTTTCGGGGGGCGTTCCGATTCGGGTATGTTCAGGAAATAAGGATCAACATTGGGTTCTTTTACAATATTACCTTCCGCATCGCGCGTGGTACGGAACTGTGAATCATATTTAGGCACCAGGGCCGTATCATTTTTCACTTCCTGCGCCATATTGATGGCTCTGGCCGGCGCGGCTACCCATTCCGGCAGGGTTCGGTCGGTGTAAAACTCGGCCCATGTGGTGAGCGCCGTACCGTTTTGTTTAAATACCGCCCAGAATACGATTACCACGGCGTAAATAGCCAGCAGCGATTTGATGCGGGGTTTATCCTCCGCTTTCGCTTTCCATAGTATCCACAGGTAGAAACCGATTACCGGCATGCTGCCAAAAACAAATGCGTCGGTGGAATCGGTTCCGAACACGTTGCCCGGAATCATCCAGCCGGCAATACCCGTCACGATGGCAGGCAATAGCACGGAAGACAACATCCGACCCACGCCCATCTCGCCCGCGGCACTTTCTTTCCGGACATCGGCATGCCGGTAGTGTTTCATGCCCACCAGGAACACGATGACGCCTATAAACATGCCGACGCCTGCCGCTGCAAAAGCCGCCCCCCATCCGATATTGTGCCGCAACCAGGCGGCGAAAAAATTGCAGACGAAGGCGCCGATATTGATGCCCATGTAAAAAATGTTGTATCCCGTGTCTTTAAGGCTTTTATACCGTTCCTCGTTGTACAGGTTGCCCAGCAATACGGAGATGTTTGGTTTAAAAAAACCATTGCCCAGTATCATCACACCCAAGGCGCTGTAAAACGCAACCGGACTATCCGGGATCGCCAACATGAGATAGCCAATCCCCATCAGCACTCCTCCGAGTATGATGCTGCGCCGAAATCCGAGCAGCTTGTCGGCCAGGAGCCCGCCGATAAAAGGCGTTAAATAAACCAGGGCGATGAAGGTGCCGAAAATGTCGGAAGCCACGTCGCGATCTAAAGCCATGCCGCCGTGTTGCGCATCCGTCATGTAAAGCATGAAGATGCCGATCATCAGGTAGTAACCAAAACGTTCCCACATTTCGGTAAAAAACAGAAAGGGCAGGCCGGAAGGGTGATTGCGCATAATAAAGAGGCGTTTGTGTGAGAAACAACACCGGCAAAAATAGGCTGCCGGA
>CALEYM010000476.1 GCA_937926185.1 uncultured Bacteroidota bacterium
GTACAGATCTGGCACAGGAAATACGTTCAACAGGTTGGGGGATTGGTCAGCGCGGGGGTAAGTTGCTCGGCTACAGCCAGCTTTGCCGTGACCAACAATACCTCCGACCCGGTAATCACGCCGGCCGTAACCGCCGCTATCTGCGGCCAAAGCAACGGCGCCATCGACCTGACCATCGGCAATGCCCCGGGGCCTTTTGCTTTTAACTGGTCGAGCACCGCTACATCGGAAGATTTGACCAATATTCTTCCCGGCAACTACTCGGTAACCGTCACGGCGGCGAACGGCTGCACGGCCGACACCACGCTGAATGTGGCCAACAACAGTTCTACTTTCAGCCTGAGCGGCACAGCGGTTGCGCTGACCAATTGCAGCGCCGACAATGGGGCCGTCGATCTGACGGTAACGCCGTCGGGAGCGTATACCTATTTGTGGTCAACCGGCGCCGTTACAGAAGACATTTCCGGCCTGCCGGCTGGAATTTACACGGTATCCGTTACCGAAACTGGCGATTGCACGGCCTCGGCCTCCTACATCGTCAACGACGGCAGGGTTTACCCGGCAGCCACCCAAACGGTGAGCGCGGAAATCTGCGGGCTGGCGAACGGCAATATCGATCTGACCGTCAGCGGCGGCGCAACGCCGTATATTTATCAATGGTTGGGCGGACAAAGCAGCGAAGACCTGAACAATATTCCTGCAGGCGATTATTCGGTAACAGTTACAGGCGCAAACGGTTGCACGACAACTGCCTCGGCCAACGTGCCGGCCAACGACATCAGTTTTGCCATTTCCGGTACGCCGTCGGCCAATACTTCCTGTGTTGCCAACAATGGCGCGGTTAATCTGGACATCTCCCCGGCGGGGACGTACACCTTCAATTGGTCGAACGCCGCCACGACGGAGGATTTGGGCGCTCTTGCGCCGGGCGCCTATACCGTTACGGTGAGTGCCGGCGGCACCTGCACCAATACCGCGTCGTTTGCAGTGGCAAACAACGCTTTCCCGCCCACTATTTCGGAAAGCGTAACGCCCGCTTTTTGTGGTCAAAGCAGCGGGGGCATCAACCTCACTGTCAGCGCGGGCCAAACGCCTTATTCGTTCCAATGGTCGAACACTGCCCAAACGGAAGATTTGAACAATTTGCCGGCGGGCGCATACACTGTTACGGTATCGGGGGCAAACGGCTGCACTGCTGTGAAAACATATAACATTCCCGACGACGCTGTCACGCCGAACGTCACGGGTATCGCGATCTCCAACACTTCCTGCGTTTCCAGCAATGGCGGCGTCAATCTGAACGTTTCCCCGGCCCTCAATTACACCTTCAACTGGTCGAACGGCCAAAACGGACAGGATCTGCAAAACGTGGCGCCGGGCGTGTACACCGTAACCGTGAACGGTGGCGGCAATTGTATCAATACGGCCACCTTTACCGTGGATAACAATTCGCCGGCGCCCACGGCAACGTCGGACATCACGCCGTCGTTTTGCGGACAGCCCGGCGGCCTGATCGATCTGAATATTACCTCCGGATCGGCGCCTTTCACTTATTCGTGGTCGACCGGCGCAAAAACGGAAGACCTGCCCGGCCTGAATTCCGGCACTTTCACGGTAACGGTCAACGGGGCCAATGGCTGCGTGTCGGTGTTTACTTATACGGTGCCGGACAGTACCGTGATCCCGGCCATCAGCGGCGGCGCCACGCCCAACACCCTGTGTGTGGGCAATAACGGCGCTGTTTCGATCGATGTAACGCCGCCGATTGGTTACCAGTTTACGTGGTCGAATGCGCAGACGGCGCAAAACCTCGCGGATGTTCCGCCGGGTAGCTATACCGTCACCGTCAACGGCGGGGGCGCTTGCACAGCCACGATGACTTTCGTGGTGGACAACAATACGGCCACCGTCGCGGTAACCGGCGCCGATACGGATATTTTGTGTTTCGGTGAGTTAGCGGGCGCAATCGATCTCGACGTTTCAGGCGGCACGGCGCCGTACCAGTACAACTGGTCGCCCGGCATTCCGGGCAATCCGGAAGACCCCGCGGGGCTGTCGGCGGGCAACTATGCCGTCACGGTGACGGATGCCTCCGGCTGCACGGGCGCAGCATCCTTTGCGATCACCCAGCCGCCCAGTGCCGTTCAACTCAACTGCGTACAGTCGAACAATGTCAGTTTCCCCGGCGCCGACGACGGCGCCGCCACGCTCAGCGTTTCGGGCGGCGTGGCCCCTTACACGATCCTGTGGACGCCCGGGAGCACGCAAACCAATGCGCCGGCAGGCGATTTTGTGATCGACAAACTGCCCGAGGGCGGATACGCCGTTACGGTGACCGACGCCAACGGCTGCACAGTGGTATGCGACTTCACTATTTCCATCATCGTTTGTGAAACGGCGGTCGGCACGATGGCCGGCGGTCTGCTGTCGAACTGCGGCGAAGGTTGCGTTTCGGCCAATTACAATACCCTGGGACAGTTTTTACAACCCGACGACGTGCTGCAGTTTATCCTGCACGAAGGCAGCGGCAACCAGGTTGTAAATGAAATATCCCGCGCCGCGCAACCGAGTTTCTGCTTCGACCCCACCAATATGGCGTTGAATCAAACTTATTATATCTCGGCAGTTGCGGGCAATAACGACGGATCGGGCAACGTGAACATCAACCATTTCTGCTCGGTGGTTTCCGCCGGTACGCCGGTTATTTTCCGGCAAATTCCCGTGGCTGCTATTGCGCAGCCGGCGGCGCTCTCCTGCGCGGTCAAACAAGTGACGGTCAGCGGCACTTCGGACATGCCGGGCGCCAGTTTTGCCTGGAGTACATCCAACGGCACGATCAACGGCGCCGCCAACCAAGCGGATATAACCGCGACGAAAGCGGGCGATTACAGCCTGATTATAGGAGTAAACGGCTGCTTCGACACCGCGACTGTCAAGGTACCTGATATCAGCAACGCGCCGAAAGCGACCATTCTGGCCAGCCCCGGCGACATACTGGATTGCACCATCGACGAGATCGTACTGGCCGGCTCGGCGGAGGGTACGGAAGATGCCAATACCATTTGGATCAACAATGGCACGATCTATTCTACCGGCACGATCATTGAAATAAACCAGCCAGGCGTGTACGAGTTTGTGATCATCGATACGGTGACTTTCTGTGCAGATACAGCCTATATTACCATCGATACCAACCAGGCTTATCCGCCCCTGTTCCTTAATTCGCCAGGAAAACTGACTTGTGTGAACAGCTCAGTCACCCTTACAGGCGGTTCCCCGCTGCCGGGCATCAACCTGAGCTGGGCCAGCATCAATGGCGCGGATACCACCGTGCTGGGCAACGGAACCACGTTTGTCACCACGCAACCGGGTACTTTTTACCTTATCGGCATCGATCCGGTGAACGGCTGTATCAATGCCGTGTCGGCGCTCGTGGATGCCGACCAGAACCTGCCGGTGGCCGATGCCGGGCCGGGTTTCAGCCTGTATTGTTTCGGCGAAAGCGGTAATCTCGACGGTACCTTGTCGTCGGGCACAGCGCCGCTGAATTTTCAGTGGACGACTGCTGGCGGAAGCATTGTGACGGGCGCCAATACGGCAACACCGCTGGTGAGCGAACCGGGCACTTATCTGTTGCTGGTTACCAATTCCGCCAACGGCTGCACCGACACCGATGAAGTGGTGATAGAGCCGAGAGAACCGGAAGCGGTAACACAGGTCAGACAACCGGCTTGCTTCGGAGAGAAGGGTAGTATTCTGATTGAAAGCGTGACCGGCGGCAAACCGCCTCTGCGGTATGCGCTGAACGGCGGCGATTTTTCCAATAAAAACCTCTATACCAACCTCGAACCGGGAACCTACACTATCCTGATCGTAGACGCCAACGACTGCAGTACCACCGTGGAGGAAACCATAGAACCGGGCGACATTTTTGACATACATGTAGAGCCTAAAGTGACGCTGAAACTCGGCGACAGTTACCAGGTCACTACCGAAGTCAATGTACCGCTCAGCGATATTCAGTCCATTCTCTGGACGCCGGCCACGGGCCTGAGTTGCGACACCTGCCTGAATCCGTTGGCTACTCCGCTACATTCGACCCAATACCGCCTGACGGCAACGAACAAGAACGGCTGCGAAGACACGGCGCCCCTGCTCCTCATCGTCGATCGCCGGCCCGATATTTACGTGCCGAATATTTTCTCACCCGACGGCGACGGTAAAAATGATATCTTTACCATCTACGCCGATACCCGGATGATCACGAACATCAAATCGTTCCAGGTCTTTTCGCGTTGGGGTGAAATAGTGTACGAATACTACAACTTCCAACCCAATAACCCGGCGTATGGCTGGAACGGCAAACACAACGGACAGGATCTGAACCCGGCCGTGTTTGCCTGGTATGCCGTGCTGGAATTCGTGGATGGCAGTGAAATCCTGTTGGAAGGCGACGTAACCTTGCACCGGTAAATACGCTCAATACGCAGAAAAACTAAATGCCGGCATTAATTCGACCGAATTAATGCCGGCATTTTTTTGTATTAATCCCGGATAATCAGAATTTGCCATCAAAAATGCTGGACCAACGAATAATTGACCTTTACGACGAGTACACCCATAAACCGCTGACCCGCGCGGCTTTTTTGAATCGCCTGGTTCATCTCGCCGGCAGCTAT
>CALEYM010000477.1 GCA_937926185.1 uncultured Bacteroidota bacterium
AGTACGATGCCCACCTGAATGCTTATGCTAACGAGATAATTGCAAAGAAAATCTATGCGGAATTAAAACACAACTGACATTGATTCCGCGCGATCGACCTACTTTTTCCTGCTTTTTTTCCATTTCTCTGCTTCTTCGATCTCTGCCATCACATCTTTCCATTTATTTGCCACGTCTTCCGTCAGGCGCAGGGTTTCCGCGTACTCTTTTTTGTCAATTTCAAGCACGGAGATGGGTTTGCTCAGGTAGGTTTCTATCTCTTCAAGCATAGGCTTTTCCTCCGGGCTGCAAAAAGACAGGGCTTGGCCTTTGCGGACGCCTCTTCCGGTACGGCCTACCCGGTGCACATAATTTTCGGCTATATCGGGCAAGTCGTAATTGATCACGTAGTCCACATCGGGAATATCAATACCCCTGGCGCTGACATCGGTAGCGATCAGCACCTTTAGGGCGCCTTCCCTGAATTGGCCGAGCACTTCGAGCCGGTCGTGTTGTTCTTTGTCGCCGTGAATGGTACGCGTTTCAATGCCTACGCGTTCCATGGCTTTGCCGACCCGTTCGGCGCGCACCTTGGTGCGTACAAAAACGAGGATCTTTTTGTCAGGATGTTCGTTAATGAAACGTTCCAGAAAAAAACGTTTGTCGTCCATCGCAATAAAAGCCACGGCGTGTTCAATATTTTTGGATACCGGATCTTTGGGCGATAATTGGATGCGAATGGGTTTGTGTACCAGCGAGTAAGCCAGTTTTTTTATGGTTTCATTGATGGTTGCAGAAAAGAACAGCGTTTGCCGTTTGCGTGGCAAAAACCGGATCAGGTCGCGGATGTCTTTCAGAAAACCCAGCGCGAGCATGCGGTCGGCTTCGTCGAGTACCAGCATTTCCACTTTATCCAGTTTGATATGCCCCTGGCCGGCGAGGTCGAACATCCGGCCCGGTGTGGTCACCAGCACGTCGACGCCTTGTTCCAGGCGGGCAATCTGGGGGCCTTGTTCCACGCCGCCGAAAACGCAGAAGGTTTTTACCCGGGTGTGTTGCCCGATTTTTTGAAATACTTCGGTGATCTGGAGGGCCAGTTCGCGGGTAGGTACCATCACCACGCATTTAATGCCCGCGGGCCGCGCCGATTTTTTTCGGTCGTGCAGCAGGTGCAACACGGGGATTACGAAAGCCGCCGTTTTACCGGTGCCCGTTTGTGCAATAGCCAGCACGTCTTCGCCCTTGATTATGGGAGGGATCGATTTGAATTGAATGTCGGTCGGGCGTTTAAAGTCCAGTTCCGCCAGGTTTCGTTTTATTTCAGGGGCGATATGGTAGTCGTCGAAGCGCATGAAATGTTAAAGTTTGCTGTTTTTGTGTTAATTGCCGTTTATCATGCATCAAGTCAAATGTACTACAACTTCCGGATCGGGAGATATTAATTCACATCCAAAAACTATTCTGTTATGCAAAAGAAACATCTTCTGTTGCTTGTCCTGGCGTTGGTGCTGGTGAGCGGCGCCTCTGCGTATTACCTGACGTATTTTGTACCCGCTCAATCACCCATGGTTGATGTGCCGGGAGTGGAAATCCCGGGTAATTCCGGTACTGTTCAGGCGAAAACGGTAAACTTGCGTCGCGACTTTAATCTGCCCAAAGACCCCAAACCGCTGCCGGGTTATGTTGATAAAGGCATCACTTGGCTGGTAGAAGCCCAGGCTGCCGATGGTGGCTGGGGCGCCGGCCTGCACGCACGTCAGAAGGTTTCTGATCCGCATACCGTGGAAACTGATCCGGCAACCACGGCTATTGCCGGCATGGCGCTTATCCGGGTAGGCAACACGCTGGATGCCGGCCCGCAGCATTTGAATTTGCGCAAAGCGCTTGGGTACCTGTTGAAAGCAGTTGAAAATACCCCTGACAAGGCCATAAATATTACCACGCAACATGGTACGCAGCCTCAAACCAAACTGGGCGAAAACATCGATGTAGCCCTTACCTCCCAGTTTTTCAGCAGGGTGTTGCCGCTGACGGCCAACCGGGCCGAAACTGAAAAACAAGTGCAGGATGCGCTGGCCAAATGTGTGCAAATTATCGAAAACAGCCAGCAAAAAGACGGTAGTTGGAGCGTTTCCGGTTGGGCGCCCGTACTCAACTCTGCCATGGCCTGTAATGCCCTTGAACTGGCCGAACTGAATGGCGTGGATGTAGACAGCAATATCATCAAACGCGCCCAGGCTTACCAGCGCAGCAACGTTTCGGTATCGGGCAGCGCCCGTACGGACAAATCGGCCGGCATAGCCCTTTATTCATTGTCAAGTTCGCAACGCAACAACGTTCAACTGAGTAAAAAAGCGGAAAAAGTACTCGGCGCCCCCATGGCCAGCCAAAAAAGCAAGTCGGTGGCCGAATTGAAGAAAGATATGGAGGATAAAGGCCTGGCCGCCGACGAAGCCCAAACCCTGTCGGAAGCCGTCGTGAATTACAACAGCGTTTCCGCCCAGATGGATCGCGATGACGTGTTGAGCGGCTTTGGCAACAACGGTGGCGAGGAATTCCTTAGCTATATGATGACCAGCGAATCATACGTACATGCCGGCGATGACAAATGGGAAAAATGGTACGCCAAAATGTCGGGCCTGTTTGCACAAACCCAGAACGACAACGGCTCCTGGAGTGGGCACCACTGTATTACCAGTCCGGTGTTTTGTACAGCCGTGGTGATCATGACCCTGACGCCCGACCGGGACCCGCTATTGCTGGCCAGCAAAGATTGACGACTTACGCTTTTGACTTGAGACTTAGGGTTCCTTGGTTAGCGTAGCGCCCATAGCCATATCACCACCCAACTTCAACTATGCGAATCCTCTTATTGTCCGTTTTTTTAATCTTTTCAGGTTGTAAATGTTCTCCCGATGAAACGGTACTTGCGAAAGCCTGCCGGTGGCTTTGGGCCCGGCAAGCAGCCGATGGCGGTTGGCACAGCGAAACGCACGGCATTCTGAAAGGGGGAGAAGCGTTAACGCCTTATGTGCTGCACACCCTGTTGGCCGTGCCGGATTCTGTTTTTCCAAAACCGGCCGGCAAAACCGAAAAAGCCCTGGATTTTATTCGCCGGAGCATTGATTCTGCCGGGCATGTCGGCCTTGCCGATGCGGCCGTGGTGGAATATCCCAATTATGCGACGGCGTACGCGCTTCGCGTTTTGGTACGATATGGCGCTGCAAAAGACAGTACCCTTGTCCGGCAATTGGCAGCGTATTTGACGAAACAGCAGTTCACAGAACAACGTGAAATATATCCCGAACACCCGGTTTATGGCGCCTGGGGCTTTGGCGAAAACCTGGCCCCGGGCGCTTTCGGCCATGTCGACCTGTCGCATACCCGGCGTATCCTGCAAGCTTTGCAGGAATATGGGAAAACCGATACGGCAGTTTTTCAGAAAGCCCGGGTTTTTCTCCGGTTACTGCAAAAGCGGCCGGACGAAATCCGTGCGCAACCACCCGATCAGGTTACCCCGGCCAAGATTCCGCATGACGGCGGTTTTTATTCCTCCCCGGTTATTTGGGGATCGAATAAGGCAGGGGTGGCAGACACGACGCCACGCTATTTTACCAGCTATGCAACCGCCACCGCCGATGGATTGCTTTCCTTGCTGGCAGCGGGTATCCCATCATCTGATAAACGGGTGCAGGATGCCTTATCCTGGCTCCGGCAACACCCGGATTGGTCATATCCCGGGGGCATACCCCGGAATAATCCGGCGCAGTGGGGGCTGGTTTTGACGTTTTACCATATTGCTGCCCGCGCAGAAGCTTATGCTGCATTGAAGGTACCCGCGGGTGAATGGCAACCACTTTTTGACATATTAAAAGATAAACAACAACCGGATGGGCATTTTTTTAACCCATTCGGCGCGCCGAACAAGGAAGACGATCCGATTTTGGCTACGGCATTCGGTGTGCTGGCGTTGGGATGTTTGCTCAGCCGTTAAAACTGTTTTTTGTCATATTTTAACGGTTGAGCCGCATCAAAATGGAGTAATTGTACCTTTGCCGTATGAATCAGGCAGTATATCCCACTCCCGCTACCTTTACCCGCGCACGCAGCGCGGAAATGTTCGAAGAGGCCAAACAATATTTCCCCGGCGGCGTCCATTCGCCTGTGCGCGCCTTCAAAAGCGTGCAGGGGCCGCCCGTTTTTTTTGAAAAGGGCGAAGGTTGTCACTTGTACGACGTTGACCGGCAAAAGTTTGTGGATTTTTGTTGTTCCTGGGGGCCGCTCATTCTCGGACATTGCCACCCTGCCATAGTGCAACGTGTGCAGGAAACGGTACTGAACGGCATGTCTTTCGGCGCCCCCACACCGCACGACAACCGCATCGGGAAACTACTGCTCGATAATCACCGCTATATTGAAATGATCCGTTTCGTGAGCAGCGGTACCGAAGCGGTGGTGAGCGCCATCCGGCTGGCGCGCGGGGTGACGGGTAAAAGCAAGGTGATCAAATTCGAAGGTTGTTACCACGGCCACGTTGATTCGCTGCTGGTGAAAGCCGGTTCGGGTCTGGTCACTTTTGGGATCAGCACCTCGGCAGGTATTCCGGAATCGTTCGCCAAAGAAACCATCGTGGCGCCGCTGGCCGATCCGGAAGCCCTTGAAACTGCCTTGAAGCAACACGCCGGCGATACAGCCTGCGTCATCATCGAACCCATCCCAGCCAACAACGGCCTTTTAATGCAAGACCGTTCGTTCCTCGAATTTTTACGACAAAAATGTACCGAATACGGCGTCTTGTTGATCTTCGATGAGGTGATCTCCGGTTTTCGCGTGGGTTTTGAAGGCGCAACTGGCTACTACGACATACAACCCGATATTATCACATTCGGCAAGATCATCGGCGGTGGCATGCCGGTAGGCGCTTATGCAGCCAGTGCAGCCATTATGAAAAATGTGGCGCCGGAAGGACCGGTGTACCAGGCCGGCACCCTGAGCGCCAACCCGGTAGCCATGGCTGCCGGATTGGCAACCCTGACCGAATTGTTAAAACCGGGGTTTTACGAGGCATTAGAGCAAAAAACTGTCCGATTCACCGGTCGTCTGCAAGCCTTCTGCAATAAAAAAGGCTATGATGTGAGCTTTCCGTACATCGGTTCCATTTTTTGGCCGACGTTTACGCATCGGCGCATCCGGCGCGCCGATGAAATTGACCCTGCCGGAATGGATCATTTCAAAAAAATGCACCTGGAATGCCTGAAGCGCGGCGTGTATTTCGGCCCCTCCGGGTATGAAGTCGGTTTCATATCCTCGGCACATACGGATGCCGACCTTGATTTTGCAGCCGGCAAGATTGAAGAAAGCCTGGATATTGTTTTTGCAACCTAAACCCTGCCGTCAATCTCCCTTCGTCCAACTGTTGTTTTCGCGCCTGATATCCGCCATTCGCTGGCTGGGGTCGATCTCCACTTTCGCGATTTTTTTCGCTTTTTCGGGGATTTCAAAGGTGTAGGCAGGGTCAACCCACCGATGGTCGGGCAGGATGGTGCGCGGCATTGGTGATTCTGCCGGTTTTTCGCCGCGCATGCCTTCCAGCGGGGCGTAAAACAGTTCCTGGTCGCCGTCGGTGTAGGTGACGACAATGTCGAGCGGCATGGCCATGTCGCCAATGCGTTCGATAACCACCTGGGTGGTTTTACGACCTTCTTTCTCCACCGATTTTACGGCGTAATCGATGGTATTCGTGGTATGCACAAAATCCTCCTTGTACCAGTCGAGTTCCAGGCCGCTTTGTTTTTCAAACACCCGGATCAGGTCATTTGCGTTGGGGTGTTTGAATTTCCAGGTATCAAAATAACGCAACAGGCCTTTGGCCACATTTTCTTCTCCGATCACATATTCCAGCTGACGCATAAACACGCAGCCTTTGACGTAAGCGGCGAGCGAATAGGCGTAAATGGATTTAAAATGGTCGGCATGGGTGGTTAGCGGCTCTTCATTACCGCTGGTGGCCAGGGTGGTATAGGCCGCATAGTTGCCGGCGAATGGATTTTCTTCGGCTTTCCGGCCCGGCAGCAATCCTTCGCGCGCCAGTTCGTTTTCCACTATTGTTTCGGCGTATGAGGTGAAACCCTCGTCCATCCACGCGTAAAGACTTTCATTCGTTCCAAGGGCCATCTGATACCAGGAATGGAGTTGTTCATGCACGGCAACCCCGACCAGGCTGTTCAGGCCGCGGTTGCCGGTCATAAGGGTGGCCATGGGGTATTCCATGCCGCCGTCGCCGCCCTGGATGAAACTATATTCGCGGTAAGGGTATTTGCCAAAACGTTCGTTCATGATGGTTCGGGCACGGTTCATAATAGCCGGGAGTTGTTCCCATTGCGCGTCGTATCCCTTCCCCTTTTTCCAGAAAAAGCGCATGATCGTGCCGTCGTCGGCCAAAATTTTGGTGTGCGTGTATTCAGGGTCGGCTGCCCAAACAAAATCGTGAACGTTTGGCGCTTTGAAATGCCAGAGGAATTTTTCGCCGGCAGGCAACTGAAGCGGCGCGTTGGAGGTTTCGTAACCATACCCGATCTGCCCCGGGTTCTGCAGGTAACCGCCCGCGGCTACTATAAAACGCTTGTCGATGCTGATCTTGACGTCGAAATCACCCCAAACGCCGTAGAACTCCTGGCCGATGTAAGGGTTTGCATGCCAGCCCTGGTAGTCGTACTCGCACAATTTGGGATACCATTGCGCCATCGAGTAGGCCACGCCTTCACGGCTGTTGCGGCCCGAACGGCGGGTTTGAACCGGGACCTGGGCATCCCAAATCATCTCCAGCACGGTATTGCTGTTTGGAAGGATAGGTTCGGCCAGGGTTACTTCCAGAATGGTTTCATTGGTTTCAAACCGGGTCGCTTTCCCGTTTTGTAAAAGGGATGACACCTTTATCCACCCCTGTTCTTCGGGTTTGAGTTTGGCAATGCGGTCACCGAACCGGTTGTTGCCTCCCCTGATGTTACGCGCGCGGACGTCCATCATACTGTTCGGTTGAAAGGCGTTGAAATACAGGTGATAAAACACCTTGTACAGCGTATCGGGGCTGTTGTTGAAGTAAGTCAGTTTTTGAGCGCCGTTGTATTGGTGCTTCTGAACATCCATGTCGATGGTCATTTCGCACTCGATCCGTTGTTGCCATCGGTCTGCCTGTGCCTGTATTGGAGCGAGACTGAAAAACAGCCCAAAGGAGGAAAGCAAAAAAATACGATTCACTTTTTTAATTTTTACGTGTTTAAAATCCGGGCAATAATACCGAAACCGGTTTTTGCAAGTTGTCTTTTTTGGAAAAACGGCGGCAGAAAGCCACCGAGCGTACGTTCAAGTGCGCTATCTTTGCAGCATTAATTCGTTTTACGTTTCAAACTGACGTTATGAAAATCCGCATTGCCTTAGTTCTCATTATAATTGCCGCGCTAACGCGTTTATTGCCGCATCCGCATAATTTTACGCCGATTGGGGCTATCGGGTTGTTCGGGGCTGCATACTTCGCCCCCCGTTGGCTGGCCGTTTTGGCGCCCTTTGCAACACTGTTTTTTACCGATTTGTTTTTAAATAATGTAGTCTACGCGCATTTGTACCCGGGCTTTGCCTGGATCACTTCCTGGTGGATTTACGCGTCTTTTTTGATGGTTATTGTAGTTGGCTGGGTGTTTCTGCGTGGCTCGGTATCGCCGGCCAGGGTGGTTGCCGCCAGTTTGACGGGATCGGTCGTTTTTTTCCTGATCAGCAATTTCAGCGTTTGGTTGGGATCTCCCGTTTACCCGCAGACCTATGCCGGTTTACTGGCGTGTTACGCGGCAGGTCTGCCTTTTTTAGATAATACCATCCTTGGCGACCTTTTCTTTTCAGGGGCGTTATTCGGGGGCTATTATTGGGCAACCAGGCAAAAATTTGTCCCGGTTAAGGAATAAAACGGGCGGCGCAAATTTACCCTTCATCTTTTATCGTTAAAATAATGATCGAACCCAAGAAAGTCTCTGAAAGCCAAACGGTTATGACTGAAATGGTCATGCCCAACGACACTAATCCGATGGGCAATCTGATGGGGGGCTACCTCATGCGCTGGATGGACATTGTGGCTGCTATTTGCGCCGGTAAACACTGCGAGGCGCACGTGGTAACTGCCGCCGTCGACCATATTTCCTTTCAAAAGCCGATTAGCCTGGGCGACGTGATCACCCTGCAGGCAAGGGTTACGCGCGCATTCAATTCTTCCGTGGAAATATACGTGGAAGTGTTCGCCAACGACATAAAGGGGCAAAACCCGCGGCGATGCAATCATGCCTATTTTACCTTTGTTGCCCTCGATGACGCCCGGAAAACGCCTGTCGCGATACCGCAGGTGCTGCCATTGTCGAACGAAGAGCAAAACCTCTACGAAAGCGCCGCCCGCAGGCGGGAAATCCGCTTAATCCTGTCGGGCCGTATAAAGGCAAAAGAAGCCACGGAGGTACGAAAGTTTTTTGCAGATATGGAGTAGCCTTGTAAAATTATCTGATTTTCAGCATTTTCTGTTGGTAGACACTTCTGCCATCGTTGAGCATAACGACATAAATACCCGCAGGCCAGCCGGAAATGTCAATTCGGATAGGGGAGGGCAGGGAGAGGGCATAATTGCTGTAAATCTCCCTTCCGGCGGCATCGTGTACCATTATGTTTACCGGAAATCTCACCTGTTGGGGCAATTCGATAAAAACCTGGTCGCCGGCCGGTTGTGGAAAAATGCGCATGGGGGTATGTTCAGCCTGTTGGTTTGTGCTGATAACTATATTGTTTACCCGAACGCAGTAGTCTTCCACTTGGCCGAATTCAAAGTTTTCGCAGGGCGCGGGCGGGGTATCCTGCGGTCCTTTATATTTCATCAAAATGCGCATCCGGGTCAGAAAAGCGTCTCCCGCAGCGGCGGGCGGCACTTCGATAACGCCGTTTACCTGGGCTTCGCTGGCAAAACCAGGGTCGAATGCCAGTTCTTCCGGCTCGCTGAAAAAGCCGTCGCCGTTATAGTCGATATACACCCGGAAATATTCTTTATAGGCAAGGCCTGAAAAGGCAGGCGTCAGGCTGACGGGTACGATGGTTTGCGGCCATAAATCCAAAACGCTGTCCATATCCATGCCGGTGTGGTCTTCATACCCATATCCGCCGCCGGATGAATGACTCCAGTCGCCGATTTCCACGCGCGCGATCCATTCGTCATTGGCTGCTTTGCCTTTGGCCGCACAGTAATTTTTGTCGATGCAGGCGCCGCAGCCGCTTGTGCGGAAAGTGTAAGTGTCGGAATACGGCGTTTCTTCCTGACCGCAAAGGGTCTGAATCTGTGCCTGGTAATCTGTACAGGGTGATAAATCACTTATCGTGAGCGAATTAACGTCGGAGTAGTACGCTGTCCAGACGCCGTTTGCAGGCCGGATGCGCAGGCGGTAGCCGCTGGCGGCGATCAGATTGTTCCAGTTCAGCGTTGCTGAATTAGAGGTGATGCTTCCGGCGCCTATCGTAGCTGGCGGGGCGCAACAGGCATCGGTTGTAAAAACAACCGGCGCCGACCAGTCGCTCAGGTTTCCACTGCCGCAGTTGCTGCGCAGCGAAATTTCATATTCGGTGCAAGCCTCCAGGTTAGTCAACAGAAAGGGGCTTTGCGCCATTGGCGCCAGATTCCAGCCCGTATTGCCCACTTTTCGCCAGTATAAATTGACGGATTGTACACTGGCTACTTTCGACCACCGGATCGTCGCCTGCTGAATACCGATGCCGGCGGCTTGAATGGCGAAAGGTTCGAGGCAGGTAGCGCATTGGTCCTGATAATTTTGCAAAAGAGAAAAGAGATTAAGTCTTCCGCCTGTGAGGGTTTTTCCGGCCAGATCAGTGTTGGGCGTGGCGCTCAGAAGCAATAATTCCTTTGCCCAAAGCGCGGCGACAGCCGGGTTTGCTTTGGCCATTGCCGCGAGATTGGAGCATGGCGCGGAATAAAGTAGGCCAATGGCTCCGCTAACCTGGGGGGCAGCAAAGGACGTGCCCATGTAGGTGTTATATGAATTGTTGGCGCCGGCGGAGTATACATCTTTGCCATAGGCGCCAAGGTCGATATTTTGGACTCCCCATGCGGCGTTGGCCGCTTTTTGGTCGGTATTGGTCAGGCTGGTTACTGAAATGAGATAGTTGGACGGACAGGCCGTGGGCAAATCGCCCGCAACATCCACATCCAGCGCCATATTGGCAGTGGCGGCTACCCCCAGAATGCCCGCGGCGCCAAGCGAATCGAAGGCCGCGCACCATAGTGGCGCCTCCGAGGGTTGGCCGAACGTGATGCCCCAGGAACAATTCACCGCGACCACAAATGCGCCTTGCTGACCATTGGAACTGTTGTAGCGTTTTCTGGCGTTCAGAACATAGTCGTAAGCGGATAATATGGCCGACTCCTCGCTATTGCCGGCCACAAACATGAGTTTGACGTTCCAGTTCACGCCCGATATGCCTTTCCCGTTATTTCCCTTTGCGCCGATCAGCGCGCTGACCGGCGTTCCATGCCCGGTGGATAATCCGTTAATGTTATCCGTTTGGGAGTAAACATTCCAGCCAAGAAAATCATCCGTATAACCATTGCCGTCATTATCGATGCTATCCCCCGGAATTTCGTGGCGATTACGCCACATATTTCCGGAGAGGTCTTCGTGCGTATATTCGATGCCGCCGTCAATGATGGCGACCACGATGGTGTCGCCTTCGGGCGTGAGTCCTCCTGTACTGATATCCCAGGCCAGATCAGAGTCAAAGTCGGCATTGGCAACGCCTCCCCCGGCGCCGGTATTGATATGATGCCATTGCGAGGCAAACAAAGGATCATTAGGCGTTAATTCCGGCGGACTAAACCGTTCTTCCAGCAAATGGTTATATTGAGCGGCGCGAACCTCCGGTTGACGGCGCAGCCATTCGAGCGCAGTTCGTTCTGAAAATTCATCTGCCCCTGTTTTCAGCAACCAGATATTCAATAAGGTTGCGACCTTGCGTTCAGGATGCAGTTTAACGGACGGGTGTTCCGTCGCGAATCTTTCGGCGAGCAATGCCGGTGTGGCAGGCGGAAGCAGGCTGACCAATAACTCCCCGGGTAAACGGGGCGATTGCTGCCCGCGCACTGGCGCTAACGTAGATAAAAACAGGAAAAAAAGCAGCGTATTGCGGACACAATTCATCTTGAACTCGATTAGAAACCGGGAAAAATGTAAAAAAGTGAAAAGTGTAAAAATCAGATTAAAAAGCCAAAGTTCGCGGAAAGCGAAAGGTCGTTAAAGGAAACAAAAAATGGCGCATGGTTCAGGCAGAAATTCTGCTTACTTTTGCCAATTGAGGTCGTTTTTCGGCCCAAAGAAAGCGTAATGTTTAATCGGATCAAAAGTTGCTTCCCACCCCCAATACCTTTATGCCGGTTACTTCCGGTCGCCGGGTTGGTACTTTTCCTGGCGGGCCGGACCAGCGCCCAGGGCGGGTGCAGCTGCACGAATTGTCCGCAGGCTTTGCCGGATAATTTCGATGGGAATTTTTTTATCCAGGTTCAAAATGCCGCTAATCCGGTTTTAGGACAGAATGGCCAGGGGGTTTGCGGCGTTACTTTGCATTTTGACCATGAATTCGTTGGCGATTTGTTGATTACACTAACCTCGCCGGCTGGCCAAACCGTTACCCTTGTCGGGCAGACCGGATTTTTTGGAGAAACGGACGGCACCGATTGGGAGGTGACATTTGTGCCCTGCAATACCCCGGCCGACCCGGATCCGGGTTTTTCTCCAATTTGGGATAATGATCAACCCTGGGGTGTGTTCGGCAATTACAACGGCTCTTATTTCCCAAACACCGGTTGTTTGCAGGATTTTAATGTGGGTCCTGTTAATGGTCAATGGACGCTGAACGTTTTGGACGCGCTTCCCAACGATGCAGGAAATTTTTACGATTACCAGATCATATTTTGCGATCCAACCGGCATTGAGTGTTTTACCTGTGAAGCCGATGCCGGAAATTTGCTGCAACCGGATACCAGTTTCTGCGCCGGCGATACGGCGCTCCTGCTCGATTTGCAGCCGTTTTACCCAAACCTCCCTCCCCCGGCAGGCGCTTACGCATACGCCTATGTTATTAGCGCGGCGGGGGTAATTACCGGATATGAATCTTTGCCTGATTTGAGCGCATATCCGCCCGGCGCTTACACGGTTTGCGGTTTGTCGTACCTGGGCGGCGATGCCAATAAAATTCCGCCGCCCGATGGCATACTGACTTTGGCCGAATTAACTGCCATGTTAAATTCATCCAGTCCGCCTTTCTGTGGGGACATTACGACTAATTGTGTCAACATTGATATTGTATCGCCTCCGGGCAACATATCTGATACCGCCGTTATTTGCGCCCCGGATTGTTATGCCTATTTCGACACGACTTTCTGCGAAAGCGGCGTTTATACCATACAACTGCTTGAAAATAACTGCCTTTACACTGCAACATTATTCTTAACAGTATTGCAACCGGCCACCGCTGACGTGTATGAGACGATCTGCGCGGGCGCTTGTGCGCAATCGCCGGGTTTCGGGCAATACTGTGAAAGCGGGGATTATGTCGTCGCTTTCCCCGGCGCCAACGGATGCGACAGCCTGGTCACATTACATTTAACCGTTCTTGACCCGAAAGCCTTTGTAGCGCCTCCCCAGGCATTGTCCTGTTCACAAACCGAAGTAGTGCTTTCCGGCGTCGGCTCGACCTTGGCAGGGCCGGGTGTTACATACCAGTGGACGGCGCAAAGCGGCGGCAATTTGGCCGGGCCTGCCGATCAGGTTGATGCCAAGGTAACGGCGCCGGGATATTACCAGCTTGTAGTGTGTCTTGCCGGAGGTACGACAATATGCTGCGACACCGCCTCTGCGATGGTGGTAGCAAATCAGAACCCGCCCTCGCCGCCACTGTCAATCATTGGCCCTGACCGGGTATGTGCCGGGCAAAGCGTTGATTTTCAGGCAGAAGCGTCGCAATACGCTTCAAGTTATAATTGGGTTTTACCCCCCGGTGTAATCTTGAATGCAGGCCAGGGAACCCAAAAAGTCACTGTTAATTGGGCGACTACCGTTAGCGGAAATATATGTGTTACTGCCGAAAACGCCTGCGGCCTTAGTGCCCCGGTTTGTCTGCCGGTGGAAGTATCGTCGGCCCCGCCTTCGCCAGTCGTTTCCGGCCCCGATACTTTGTGTGCGGGCGGTTCAGGTTGGTTTGTGGCAAGTCACGCTTCCGCAGATTCCGGATATGTGTGGGAAGTTACAGGCGGTTCGATTCTGAACAATGCGGATTCGGCGGCGATCCAGGTGCGTTGGAATGACACGTTAAGCAGCGGAGTCGTATGCGCCCGCGCCCTGAACTACTGTGGGCCGGGGGAACAGTTCTGCCGTACTGTCACACTGATTGTAACCCCGGAAATACAAGCCGGGTCAGATACCGCCGTGTGTGGCACGGCGCTTGTTTTAC
>CALEYM010000478.1 GCA_937926185.1 uncultured Bacteroidota bacterium
TGGAGTGTTACGACGCCGTAGGCGGCGTATGAAATAATCACTCAATCACTCAATCACTCAATCACTCAATGCTCAGATGGTCACGGAGCGCAGCAGCGTCCACCGCAACAGGGTCTCCAGAAGCAGGAAGGCCGCGGCGAGCCCAATGAACCAATGGAAAAAATCCGTTTGGTGGCGAACGACGCTGACCTCTATTTTGGTCTTTTCCAGGCGGTCAATTTCGCTGTAAATACCTTGCAGTTCTTCTTCCGACCAGGCGCGGTAAAATTTGCCGTTGGTCATGGTGGCGATTTCGACCAGCAGGTCGGTATTAAATTCCATCTGGCGGGGCGCGTATTCGTAGCTGCCGTCGGGGTTGCGGCGGGCCGGCGACATGACGATACCGTTGGTGCCGATGCCCACGGTGTACACGCGAACGCCGAGGGTTTGAGCGATTTCAGCGGCTTTAAGGGGGGAGATATAACCGGCGTTGCTTTCTCCGTCGGTAAGCAGTATTACCACTTTGCTTTTGGATGGGCTGTCTTTCAGCCGGTTGACGGCGGTAGCCAGTCCCATGCCAACGGCGGTGCCGTCTTCGAGCCGGCCCACCTGCAGGTCGCGCAGGAATTGCTGCACCATACGGCGGTCGGTGGTCAGGGGGCATTGGGTAAATGCTTCGGCGGAAAAAGCCACCAGGCCGAGGCGGTCGTAGGGGCGGTTTTCCACAAAATCGGCGGCCACTTGTTTGGCCACGGTCAGGCGGTCGGGGTCAAAATCGCGGCTCAGCATACTGGGCGAAATATCGAGCGCCAGCATGATATCCACCGCATCGGCTTTTATTTTGCGTTCTTCCCAGCGTTGTTGCGGGCGCGCCATGGCCAGGGCGAGCAGGGCCAGGGCGAGCCAGCGCATGCCTGGCAACCAGCGCCGTACGGCTACGCGCCAGCTGATCCCGCCCCGTAATGCCTCCCGGTCGGGCATCAGCAGCACAAGCCGGTGTTGCGGCCCCATCCGGCGATGGCGCCAGAACAAAAGCGGCAATAAGAGCAGCAACAAGAGCCAGAGCGGTTGAGCGAGTGTCACGTCGTTGGAGCGTTGGTTGGTGATTGGCCGTTGGCAGATTGATTTTCCGGGGTTTCCCGCGGACGGGGTATGGTCAGCTGTACCATTTTTTGGACTTCACCCAGCGCCCGGGCGTGAAACTGTTCCGGGGGTGTTCCTTTGGCAAATTTGGCCAGATCGGCCCAGTGCAGCAATTCCGCCAGAGGGGGCAACAGCGTCGCCGGCATATCCGTTTGCATCAGTTGTCTCATCATCTCGTCGGAGGGCGATTCGAGGGCGGGTATGTTGTAGCGCCGTTCGAGGTATTCGCGCGCGATGTGCGTCAGTTCCGTGTAATAGGTCTTAATCCGGCCGTTTTGCCAGTGTTGTTGCAATTCGAGTTCGGCCAGTTTGCGCATCGCCAGTTCGTGCGCAGGCTGCCGCACCATGCGTTCGCCCTTCAGACCCGATTTTTTACCCCGCGACATCAGCCACAATATGATCAGGGCAAAAATCAATATTCCGCCGGCAATGATGCCCACCGGCTGCAGATAATCCCGCCAGTTGGCCGGCGTCAGGCTGATGTCTTTTATTTCCCGCAAAAAAATGGGGTCGTCGGGCGAAGGCGTGGGTAATACCCGGAGTTCAAGCGCATTGGTTTGCAGGGTGTCGCCACCGGGAAAGATGAGGCCAAGCGGCGGCAGAGCGAGTTCCGCCGAATCGAAGGTGATAAAAGTGAGGTCGTTGATCCATTGCCCGTCACGGTTTTGCCAGCCCGACTGGCGCAGGATATTTTGCGCGGGCAACAGGGTATCCCAGACAGAAAAATCGATGGTAGCCGGGGCGCCGAACTGCTCCGGAACGGCCAGGCGCAACAGGAACGGATTTCCGGTTTCCACGTAGCCGCTGTCGAATGTGGCCACGGCGTCGCTTTGGGCTTTGATCTGAACAGATAAAAGCAGAAGGAAGGCAGTAATCTGGTATATTTTGCCGGATGCGCTCCAGTCCAATTTTCTATATTTTTCACCCATGCACCACAATTTTAGCCCTTTGTTCAAAAAAACGCAGCAACGCCTGAATGTATGATTCGGTTGTCGGGATACTCAAAAAATCGGCCCCGGCGCGCCGGAACAGTTCTTCGGTGGCCGCCACCCGTTTTTCGAACAGGCGGGTATACTGCCGGCGGAAATCCGGATCTGTGGTGTCGATCCAGGTCATGGCGCCGGTTTCGGCGTCGGCCACCCGAAGCAGTCCCACGTCGGGCAAATGGCGCTCGCGGGGATCCCAGCAGTGCAGCCCGACGCAATCGTGCCGCCGGGAAAATATACGCAACGGCGCCTCGTATTGCCCGGTGATAAAATCGGACAGGATAAAACACACGCTGCGTTTGCGCAGCACATTGCGGGCGTATTGCAGCGCGCCGGCCAGGTCGGTTCCATGACCCGCGGGTGTGAGATTCAGGAGTTCGCGGATAATGCGCAACGTGTGTTGCCGGCCTTTTTGGGGCGGAATAAATAATTCCACCCGGTCGGAAAACAACAGCACGCCTACCTTGTCATTGTTGGCAATGGCCGAGAAGGCCAGCACGGCGCAAATTTCAGTCAATACTTCCTGTTTGGACTGGCCGGTGGTGCCGAAAAAAGACGATCCGCTGACATCCACCAGCAATACAACCGACAACTCGCGCTCTTCTTCAAATATCTTGACGTGCGGCTCGCCGGTGCGGGCCGTCACGTTCCAGTCGATCATCCGCACGTCGTCACCGGGCTGGTATACGCGCACCTCACTGAACGACATGCCCCGGCCCTTGAAGGCGCTGTGGTAACCGCCGGTAAAAAAATGGCGGCTCAGGCCCCGGGTCTTGATCTCGATCTTGCGTACTTTTTTGAGCAGTTCAGCGGTATCCATGTCAATTGCGGATTGCGGATTGCGGATTGCGGATTATTTTACGAGATCGGCGATGGGATTGTCTTTGCGCATGTAGGGTTTAAGGGTTGCGTAGGGCACGGATAAATGTTGCTGGCCGTAAACAGGGTGGAAAATGGTGCTCAGTTCGAGGCCGTCGCGGCGGATCGTGAACATGGGGAAACCCTCCTTGTTCAGCCATTCGCGGAATTTGGGGTCGGCGGCGAATTTGGTCATTTTCGGCGATTCTTTGCGGGCGTATTCGGCAAACCACTCTTTGGCGTTGAAATTGCGGTTAAACAGGTCGTCGAAAGTAATTTCCCTGCCGGTGCGCAGATCAAAATTAAAAGACTGGCCTTCGGTTTCATTTTTCCAAGATTCGGAAAACGTGAGGTAGCCGCAGAAAAGGGTCTCTGTCCAACAGGTAACTTCATACCAGCTGCTGGCGCGCAGGATGTTGCGCGAGGCGGGGCCGCCGGCTTTTTTTTGCGCGGTCATGGTGGTTTTACATTGATTTACCCAATCACTTACGCGTTGATCGAGCGTTTTATTACATGCTTCGCAACGGGTGCGGGGGTAGAGCGCGTCGTAGCTGCTGCTGTAGTCGGCGTATTCCAGGCATCCAACCTGGTAATTTTCCCGCATGGTCAACTTGATGGCGCGTTTTTCGCCCGAGCCGACCCAGTTACATTCGGTAGCCTGTGGCGTTTTGAGGCTGCCCTGCAGGTGTGCCGCAATTTTACCGTTAGGCAGTAACGCCTGCATTTCGTAGTGGTCGTCGGGGAAAATTTTACCGGCCAGCGAATATGTCTTATTGTCTGTTTCAATCCACAAATAACCGTTCAGCACGCTGTTGTTGACCCGGGCCAACACCATATCCACCCGGCCGTTGTTCCAGCGGGCGACGTAGCGGTTGACCCATTTATTGTCGCCGCAAGGGGCATTGATCACCTTTTTCGACGGTACTTCCTGCGCTTCCAGCCGGCTGCCAAGCGTGTTCGCGGCATTGGCCCAGTCGGCGGCTAATTGCTCGCCCTGCAGGGTTCCGGTCAGATGGCCGGATACTTCGTTTTTCCCGTCGAGTTCTTCAAGCAATAAGACCACGCCTTCCAGCGTGCCGTTCAGGCGGAACCGTTCCTGGCTTTTGGAATAGGTTAGGAAGCCCCGGCAATTGCTGCCGTCGTAACCCAGGGAAAGCGCCACCTCCGACACGTCGTCGAAGCGGCCCCGGAAAAATTTGATCCATTGTAAAGCCGCGCCTTGGTCGAACAGCGCGGCCACTGCCGTGTCTTTGGCGGCCGGACCGGCCGGCAGGAGTTTGGCCGGCGCGGCAGGTTTTGTTGCCGCGGGCTTGGCCGCCGCCGGTTTGGTGGTCGTTTGGTTGTTTTTTTGGGCAGAAAGGTGCCCAGCATAGAGCCAAAGCAGGATTGCTACAAGCAAACACCGCTTAACCTTTGAACGGATACGGGAAGTCGTTGGAAAATTCATGCATATTTAAAAAGTAGAGTTATGGTACCTCTACTGTATTCAGTATTTTTGTTATAATATCTTCCTGGCTCACGTTTTCGGCCTCCGCTTCGTAGGTCAGGCCGATGCGATGGCGCAATACATCGGGGCAGATGGCGCGAACATCGTCGGGGATCACGTAGCCCCGCCGGTGCAGAAAGGCCATCGCGCGCGCGGCTTGCGCCAGGGCGATGCTGGCGCGTGGCGATGCGCCGTAGCCGATCAGCGGCGTCAGGTTGCGCAGGCCGTATTGTGCCGGGTCGCGGGTGGCGAATACGATATCGAGAATGTATTCTTCAATTTTTTCGTCCATATACACGCGGTGCAATACCTGGCGGGCGCGCAGCAGCGCCTCGGTGCTGACTACGGGACGGATGTTTGGTTGATCCTCGTTCAGGTTGAGACGGATGATCTCCTTTTCTTCTTTTTTTACGGGATAACCGATTTTGACTTTCAGCAGGAAGCGGTCCACCTGGGCTTCGGGCAATGGATACGTACCTTCCTGTTCGATAGGGTTTTGCGTGGCCAGCACCAGGAATGGTTCTTCCAGTGCGAACGTCTCGTTTCCGATGGTCACCTGCCGTTCCTGCATGGCTTCAAGCAAGGCGCTTTGCACCTTGGCCGGTGCCCGGTTGATCTCGTCGGCAAGCACGAAATTGGCAAAGATCGGTCCTTTGCGCACCGTGAACTCCGAGCGGGTCGGGTTGTATATCTGCGTACCGATGATATCGGCGGGCAACAGATCGGGCGTAAACTGGATACGGCTGAATTTGGCGTCCACGGCTTGCGCCAGTGTTTTAATCGCGAGGGTTTTGGCCAGTCCGGGCATGCCCTCCAACAGGATATGGCCCCGGGTGAGCAACCCGATGAGCAGCCGTTGCAACATGGGTTGCTGACCGACGATTATTTTGGCGGTTTCCGCCGTCAGTTGTTCGAGAAAAGCGCTTTCCAGGTGTATCTGGTAATTCAGCGCTTCGATGTCTACATAGCTTTGCATGTGCGGTAGCGCCGTCTGTCAGACGGCGAGGCGCAAAAATACGGCGTCTGACAGATGGCGTAATATAAAAGTGCGAGAAACATTAGAGGTTAATTTACACGCCGTCTGGCAGACGGCGTTACCTGGGCCGCCCCACAGCCGGCGTGACCACATCCCGCGCCCCCAAAATCAATGGCTTCCAGTAGGCCGAAGCGGTTACATTCTCCCGGATCACCCCGCGACTGGTAGTGCTGTGCACGCAAATGATCCCGTCGCGCGAGCGTTCCACCACCAGGGCAACGTGTTGAATATCTTTGCTATTCCTGCCGAAAATGATCAGATCGCCCGGCTGCACGGCATTCAGGCTGACGGGCACGCCTTCTTTCGATTGGGCGGAAGAAGCCGGCGAAACCTTCACATCGAACTGTTTGAGCACAAAACTGGTAAAGCCAGAACAATCGAAACCGGTTTTCGGACTGGTACCGGCCGGTTTATACGAAGAACCGATGTATTGAAGGGCATAATCGACTACCTCCTGCCGGAACTTTTTTTGCGACAGGCCGGAAGTGTCCGGTGGAGGCTTAACGGTTTTTTTGGCGGTGGAGCAGCCGGAAATGAACAGGCCGGCAAACAAAATAAACCCTGTTAAAAACAGAATGGCGGAACGAGCAGGATGCATGGCAACAGATATGCAGGTGATTAATACGCTGGAATAAACGCCCGGTCGCTTCATAACGTACTTATGGAATGGTTAAATTTGGGTTAGAGGGTTTCTGGTTAGAAGGTTGTCGCAACCCTCTAACCTTCTAACCAGAAACCTTCTAACCTGGAAAATCAAAAAACGGCCCCCGGGATCGCCGGCGGCCGTCTCATTTTTCGTTCTGCTGTATCGCGGTATTGTGTAAAGGTTTGGATACGCGTTATTCGGCAATGTGGCGCCCCAGTACGTCGCGGGCAAACAAAATGCGCGGCCGCCAGTAAGAGGACGTACTGACATTTTCGACCACCACTCCGCGGCTGCACGTGCTGTGAATGCAGATGATGCCGTTGGGGGTGTTCTCCACCACCATGCCTACGTGCTGGATGCGGCCTTTGCGACCGAAAAACAACAAATCGCCCGGCATCACGTCGCTCAGCGGCACTTTGGTGCCCTGCAGCGATTGCGTGGCGGAGCCGCAGGAAACTGTCACGTCAAATTTTTTCAGAATAAAACTGGTAAAGCCCGAACAATCGAAGCCGGTGGCCGGACTGATGCCGGCATAGCGATAACGGATACCGACAAATTGTTGGGCCAGGCCGGTCATTTCTTCCCGCAATTGAACCATCTCCGCGCTGAGGGCACGGACAGGACGGTAGGCGGAACCAGTAAGTAACAGGAAAACGGCGATGGGGAATAGCAAAAAACGAGATACTTTCTTAAAGCAACAACAGGAAGGGTCGCTCATACAAAAGGATTTTTTTTACACGGTCCGGCACGGTGAAGACCGGGACCGCGGGTGTGGAAGATTGTTCGGATTAAAGCAAAAAAAGGGCAGATTTGGCAGTTTGCAACAGGTGCATGTTCACGGGTAGGATTATTTTAATAAATGCTTGCCAAAACCCTTGCGTGGGGCAAAGGTAGAAAAAGGTTTTAAATTGCTCCTGTTTGAAATAAAAATTGTTAAAAAAATCTTAAAACAGTTGAAATGAATCGGCGTCTTCCAAAAAAGGCAATTGCCGCCGGAATTGTTGCAATTCCTCCAATGATAGTTTGGCAGTAAATAGCCCCTCCTGCCCACTTATTTGGCAAATTTTCCGGCCGGAAAAGTCAATTATTGCCGAGTCGCCGCTGTATTCGTGGCCGTTACCGTCTTTGCCCACGATGTTAACGGCTGCTATGTAACATTGGTTTTCGATGGCCCGGGCGGGCAAAAGCGCGCGCCAGTGGTGGCCGCGCCGCTCGGGCCAGTTGGCCACGTAGAGCAGCAAATCATAGCGTCCCGTTTCGCCGGCGGCCAGGTTGCGGCTCCATACCGGAAAACGAAGATCATAGCACACCAGGAGGCAAATTTTCCAACCCTGCCATTCCACGATGCGCCGGGCGTTGCCGGGCGTGTAGGTTTCATGCTCTTTGGCCAGGCCGAACAGGTGCCGTTTGTTGTAAATATCCAGTTGCCCGTCGGGACGCATGAATACCAGCCGGTTGTAAAAATTACCGGCTTCGCGGCAAATAAAACTGCCGGTAACGGCGGCGGCGGTTCGGGCGGCCTGTTCGCGCAGCCATTGCACGGTGGGGCCGTCCATGGGTTCTGCCAGCATAGATGCATTCATGGAAAAACCGGTGGTGAACATTTCCGGCAGGATGACAAGGTCGGTGTGACCGGCGAGTGGGGCCAGCTTTTCAGCAAATATGGCGCGGTTCGCGCCGGGATTTTCCCAATGCAGGTTGGATTGAATGACGGTAACGCGCATAAGTACAATGTTGCAATAACGGGTAAAGATTCAACCAATTGGTGAAATACAATATCTTGGCCATCGATTTGATCGCTCCATCATCGTTAACAAACAACAAGCGTATGAAAAGTATGCAGGACTGGCTGACCGAATACGGTGAAAGCCATCAGAACCCCACCAACAAACTGGTACACTGGATCTGCGTACCCACCATTTTCTTTTCCATCGTGGGATTGCTCTATGGCGTCAAACTTGGGCTTGCGCTCACGCCGGCCCTCCAACTCAACCTGGCCATGGTGTTGCTGGCCCTCGCCGTGTTGTATTACATCCGGCTTTCGCCTGCCCTCGCTGTCGGCATGTTGTTGTTTTCCCTGCTGTGCCTGTTCGTCGCCCAAAAAATTGAAGCGGGCGGCGTTCCGCTTTGGCAGGTATGCCTCGCCCTTTTTGTGCTGGCCTGGATCGGACAGTTTTGGGGACACAAGGTGGAAGGCAAAAAACCCTCCTTTTTCAAAGACCTTCAGTTCCTGATGATCGGCCCGGCCTGGCTGATGAGTTTTGTGTATGGAAAACTGGGAGTGAGGTATTGAATGGTTAACGGGTTAACCTGCAACCCCTTAAACCTTCTAATCTTTTTCCCCACCTGTGCCTCCATAAAGAC
>CALEYM010000479.1 GCA_937926185.1 uncultured Bacteroidota bacterium
CTTATTGCACATCCCAGAACACCCGTTCGCTCATGTCATTCTTTTGAGCCGGCGCATTCGGATTCAGGTCGATTTCCGATTGCGGGTAGAACAGCGAGCGCGGGGTGAAATTGGTCAGCGCGTTCGGCGGCATGGTGAGGGCCGGGTAGCCGGTGCGACGCCAGTCGTTCCAGGCTTCCATGATAACGCCGTAGTTGGCCACGAACTTTTCTTCGATGATCTGCTTCACTTTTTCATCGTCGGTGCCGGTAAGGGTACCGTTGGCGGCGATATAGTCGTCGATGGTTGCCGTAGGCAGACCGGCGGCTTGCATGGAGGCCCGGATACCGGCCTGGAAGAACTGTTCGGCATCGCCGGCTGCGCCATACACGGCGGCTTCCGCGCGGATGAAATTATACTCGGCAAACGTCAGCATCCGGATAGGCGCTGCGCCGGTATAAGTGTACGACGTGTTGAGGATAGAGCCATCCGCTTGCGCCACCACGGCGGAAGTATTCGTGGTATCGCCGCGCAGGTAAATATGCATGCGGGAATACTTGAACGAGGGCGCGTCGCCGGCCTTCGCGCCGGTGTACGTTGCCGTTTCAACCGGACGGGTGAAGGGGAACGGCGTAAAGAAACGCGGACGGCGCGGATCGTTGCGGGCGTTCATCAGATCGATCAGCGTTCCGTTGGGGAAAAACTGGTTCACCCGGTCGAGTTCGAACTGGTGGATCGAGTTTTGCCGGCGCGGCGAGTTGATAAAACCGCACTGGAAATTGTCGGCGTTGCTCTCCAGGAATTTGGCGCCGGAATTTGCCAGGGCATTGATCTTACTCACCGTTCCTGCCTTATCCAGTTTGCTCTGGTGGATCAGCATGCGCAGTTTCAGCGTGTTGGCCACTTTTTCCCAGCGCACCTTGGCAGCCGCGTAACCTTCCGGGAAAATAGCCGAGGACGAAGCGTTGGGCGATTTGACGGAAGTAGCCGCGTTCAGGTCGGTGATGGCCTGGTCGAGCAGGCGATCCAGATCGGTGTAAATCGCCTGTCCGTCGTCGAAAGCCGGCGCAGTGTTCGCAGTGAACTGGAGCGCGGCAGAGTAGGGCGCTTTACCCCAGGCATCCACGATCAGTTGGTACATGTACACTTTCAGGATTTTGGCCACGCCGGCATAGTGCGGGCTGTTTTCCGCGGCTGCTTTTTGAATGACCAGTTCCAGGTCGCTGAGAATGGTGGCGTAGGCCAGGTTCCAGACGTTGTTCAGGTCGGATCCCTGAATGTTGTACCGCTCATATTCCTGGTTTTGGGTGGTTGCGCCCTGGCCCTGGCCGGAGAATTGTTGTGCCAGCAAAGCGCTGTACCGGTGCAGGTCGGAGCCGGAGAAAAATCCCACCGTGGTGGAAGAAGAGAACAGCAGCTGTTCAATGGGTGCGTCGAGCACCGAGTTGGGGCTAACGTTGATGTCGAGGTAATCCTTGCACGCGGGGAGGAAGGATACACCCAACACCAGCATCGTATATTTGAAGAACTTACTTAGTTGCATAAATTCCTGTTTTTAAATGTTTTGTAATTGAAACAAAATGAATCTGCACTTCCCGTTAACCGGAATTAAAGGGTCAAACGCAGGTTGATACCGTAAGAGCGCATGGAAGCCAGGGCGTTAAATTCGAGACCCGATGCATTGCTGATACCGAGCGCGTTCTGTTCCGGATCGAGGTGCGGATGGTCGGGGGAACTGAGGAACAGATTGCGGCCAAAAATGCCGAGTTCAAAAGCGCCGAACGGCGTTTTGTCGAGCATACGTTTGGGCAGCGAATAGCTCAGGGCGGCTTCCCGTACGCGGAACCAGGAAATACCGTAGATGAATCCTTCCGCCGCGACGAATTTACCGGAGTTGCCCCAGTATTGCTCAGCAGTCAGGCGTTTTTCCACGTCGCCGCTGTTGGGCTGGCCGGCATTCGGTCCCGTTTCGAATATCCCTTCAAATTTATAAGGCGTAGCTACCGTACCGTCGGCGTTAAAGCGGTCGAATTCGGCTGTTTCAATGCCCGTGCCGTTGCGCTGGATGTCGGCTAAGTTACGCGAGTAAATATCGCCGCCTTCGCGGATGTCGAGCAACACGTTCAGCGACAGGCCTTTGTAGTTGAAGTTGTTGTTGATGCCGAGCGTGTATTTCGGGTTCGGGTTGCCGATCTTTTGCACGTTGGCCGTCGGTTGCGGGAAGCCGTTGGCGTTGAGCAACAGGACGCCGTTGGCATCGCGCTTATAGGCGTTACCGTAGATCTGGCCGTATTCGTCGCCTTCCACCAGCCGGATATTCGGCGTTACAAAACCGCCCAGGAAGATATTGTCCACACCCGGAGCGAGGTCCAAAACGGTCGATTTGAACTGGCTGAAATTAAAGGTCGAAGCCCAGGTAAAGGCCTTGGTTTTGATCGGCACCAGGGTCAGCGCCGCTTCCCAGCCTTTCGTTTCCAGGCTACCGGCATTGAGCACCACGAAGGCTATACCGGCTGCCGACGAGTTGGGTACGCTCAGGATAACGCCCGTGGTTTTTTGCTGGTAGCGCGTGAGTTCGAGGCTGAGGCGGTCATTCAGCACCGAGAGGTCGATGCCGAGGTCGGCAGTGGTCGTGAACTCCGGCTCCAGATTCGGGTTGCCGGCGGTGTTGGACAGCGTAAAACCGGGCAGGTCTTTGAACGGGAATTGAATGACCGGGCCGAAACCGTCGCCGGGGCCGGCTGTCACATAGTAAGAATCGGTGGAATACCGCAGGCTGGAGCGACCGATCCGGCCGTAGTTGGCGCGGATCTTAGCCAGGCTGAGCCATTTTGATTTGAGCGAAGGGATGGCCTGGGTCAGGTTTATCGTTCCGGCCACGGAGTAGTACAAATAGGAATTGTTGCCTTTCGGCAGGGTGGAGTTCCAGTCGTTCCGGAGCGACAGGTCGAGCGTTGCGAAGTTGCGGTATACCGCGGTAGCGTTGCCGAATGCGCCGATAATACGGCCCTGGCTTATGGTGTAGCCGGGCACATAAGTCGTGGTATTGGCATCCAGGTCGCGGAAGTTGCGCACAGTCAGGCCGCGGCCGATCACCTGTGAGCTTTTGGAATAATCGTCCACCGTTTCCTGCCCGAGCACGAAAGACAAGTCGAAATCCCGGCCCACCCGGCGTGTGCCGGTCAGGGTAAAGTAGGAGTTCAGTACCCGTGACACATCATTGCCTTCGAGGATACCGCCAATGTTTTGCGAGCTGGTGTTACCGCCGCCGCGGATGCCGATCTGGTCGTAGCCGGCGCGGTCGTAGCTGTAATAGTCGACGCCTACTTTGTAATCGGCGCTCAGCCAGTTGGTCAGTTGGTAGCGCAGTCCGAAATTGCCGAAGAAACGGTTGACGCGGTCGTCGAACAGGTTGTTTTTGATACTCCAGCGCGGATTGTCCACCGCGGCGTCGTAGTGGAGCTGGTTGCCGGCGGCGTCCTCAAACGGCAACCCGATCAGGTCCCAGCTGCGGGGCGTGAACCAGGAGCGGAACAGCGGGTTGGACAACTGGTTGCCCTGCTGAGTCCGGTCGGAGGTGTTGTTGATGTAGTTGAACGAAACGGAAGCATTCAGCTTGCTCGTGACGTCGTAAGCGGCGTTTGCGCCGATATTGTACCGTTTCAGGCGGTTGTTGTCGAGTACGCCCTGATCGTCGAGATAACCCAGGGAGAGGCGGTAGGTCATGTTTTCCTTGCTGCCCTGGAAGGCAAGGTTGTGCTGCATATTGCTGCCGCGGCGGAACAGGTCGCGCACGTTGTCGGGGTAAGCCGTCAGCCTTACCGAATCGTCCGCGCTAACCAGGCCGTTGCGATAGCTGGGCGGCAGGATTACTTTTTGGCCCTGGATGCGGGGGCCCCAGGAGGAGATAGCCGCCGGGTTGAATACGCCGCCCGCGCCCTGCGCGTACTCATTCTGATAATCCGGGAAACGGTTCACTTCCTGGAAGGCGTAGTTGGCCGTGTAGGTTACGGCGTTTTTCTGACCGGCCCGGCCTTTTTTGGTGGTGATCAGGATCACGCCGGAAGCGGCGCGGGAGCCGTAGAGCGCCGTGGCGGCAGCGCCTTTCAGTACGCTGATGCTTTCGATATCTTCCTGGTTGATGTCGATCGCGCGGTTGGAAGTAGCCGGACCGTTTTGCAACGGGGTGCCGCCGCCGCTGTTGTCAATCGGAATACCGTCCACTACGAGCAGCGGCTGGTTGCTGCTGGTGAAGGTGGTGTAACCGCGGATGATGATGCTGGAGCCGGTAAAGGAACCGCCGGTGCCGGTCACCCGGATACCGGGCACTTTGGCGGCCAGCGCGTTCGTCACGTTGGTCGTGCGCCCGGTGGTCAGCTCCTGCGCGGTTACCTCCGTCACGGAATACCCCAGATTGCTTTTATCCTTTTTCTGGCCAAAAGCCGTGACGACGGTTTCCGTCAGGATGTTTTCATTTACCTGCAGGGTAATGTCATACACGTTGCTGGCCGACAGCGGCTCTTCTTTGGAGGCATAGCCCGTGTAGGAAAACTTCAATGCCGCGGCATTTGCCGGGACGTTGAGGCGGAAAGCGCCGTCAAGGTCCGTTTTGGTACCCAGATTGGTACCGGGGATCGTAATGGTTGCGCCGATAAGCGGCTCTCCATTTTCATCCGTCACCTTGCCAGTAACGGTTCTTTGCCCCAGTGCGAAGCCAGCGCCTACGCATAGCAACGCCAGTGCGAGTAAAAACCTCTTCATACAGAAAAATTGATTGGTTAGAAAAATGATTAAAATTTGAAAAGACAAATAAATGTCGAATAATTGACCTGATATGTTTTTTTGCCATAACTTTTTATCAAAATCAGTCAAAAAACAAAATATTAA
>CALEYM010000480.1 GCA_937926185.1 uncultured Bacteroidota bacterium
TGAGGGTTTATGAGGGTTTATGAGGGTTTATGAGGGTTTATGAGGGTTTATAAACGGATAAACCTCATAAACCCTCATAAACCTTCATAAACCTTCATAAACCCCCATGCCCCCCCCGCAAAGGTACTTTTCCTTGCGGTAAAAAACCGGTAAGACTATTTCTTTTGAAAAGCCGTATCGTCTACGCCGGCATTGGCCTTTATTTCCGTGACCGTGCCTTTCATGGGAACAGGGAACAGACCGGAAACCGTGACGCTGTGGGGAAAGAGCACACCGTTGACCGCCTTATAATCGCCGTAGTCGGTGGTAATGCTTGTCGGCTGCCCGTCCATACCGGGTTGTGTAGCGACATCCCGTACCTTCAGGCTGGTGGTCATGTCGTAGTATTCCGTCGTTTTTTTGCCGTCGGGGCGTTCCACTTCGAGGATATAGGCATTTTTTCCGTCGATGGCCTCGATGCCTTTGAGCGCCAGTTTGTAACCGGCCGCCTGATAGGACGCTTCCTTACAGAACGATGCCTGTTCTTTCACGTCTTCCAGTTCTTCGCCTTCGAGGTCGCGGGCGCCACCCATGCCCGATTCGAAGCCTTTTTCGCCGTCGAAAACCCGGTGCGAGATCACCTGCCCGTTCATGGCCATGTCGATGGCGATTTTGTTGCCGCCTTTCTGCAGCACTTTCATGTCGAAAGTCGGCCCCGGCGTTTTCATGATCATGGCAGACTCCATTTCCTTTATTTCTTTGATTTTTTGCAAACCGCCGATCGCGTTCACGTAATCCGCTATGACCGTTTCGGCGGTGACGCCTGCCGGAATGGTCGCTTTAACGTCTTTGACCGGGTTGCCGTAAATATCGTAGAAATTGACTTTGCCGTCGGCGGCGAATTGTTTCAATCGTTCGGCGACATCTTCTTTGTTCCCGACAACGAGGATGTGCGCGTTGTCCGGGCGGATATACTTCTGCGCCATGGCCTGCACTTGTTCCGGGGTCACGTTTTGCAGGCGTTCGAGGTATTTTTCGTAATAATCGGCGGGCAATTTGTAGCGGGCGGTGTTCAGGGCAAAATTGGCGACCGTGCCCGGTTGTTCCAGGCTTTGCGAAAACTGACCGGTGAGCACGTTTTTGAACATTTGCAGTTCTTCTGCCGGTACTTTTTCGGTGCGGATGCGGTTCAACTCTTTGTAGAACTCTATGATGGAACTGTCGGTCACGGCATTGCGCACACTGGCGTTGGCGTTGAAACTGCCCACCCATTCATCGGGCGAGAGCGAGGTGCGGGCGCCGTAGGTGTAGCCGCGCCCTTCTCTCAGGTTGGCATCCACCCAGCTTTTGAGCGGAACCGTGCCCAAAACGGTATTCATCAACCGGGCGGGAATGACATCCGGGCTGTTTTGGGGGAGATCGACCGGGTAGGTGATATTGATCACCGATTGAACGGCGCCGGGTTTATGCACAAAATTGACCGTGCTTTTTTCCGGTTGTTTCGGCGAGGGGTATTGGTGTTCCGGTACGGGGGCGTTGGTCCATTTGCCGAAATACTTTTCCGCTTTGGCCATGGCATCGGCTTTGGAAATATCGCCCACCACCACTAAGTAGGAAATACCCGGTTTGAAATAGGTATCGTAGTGCTTGCGGATTTGATCGAGGGTGATTTTACCTAAAGATTCTTCCGTCATCACTTCTCCGTAGGGGTGATCTTTTCCATAACGCAGGATGGCGCCGACGTTGCCGGCAATGGCGTTGGCATTGTCCTTGGCCGAAGCAAGGCTGCTTTCCTGACGGCGTTTGACCTTGTCCAGCTCTTCCTGCGGGAATGTGGGGTTGAGCAGCACATCCGACATGAGTTCCAGCAGTTTGTCGGTGTGTTTGCTCAGGCAGGCGCCCGAAACGCCGTTTCCGTCGGAAAACAGGGAAGCGCCAATCAAATCAACCGCTTCGTCGATTTGTGCCTTGCCGCGGGTTTTGGTGCCCTTCGACAGGAGTTCGCCCATCATTTGCACGTAACCGGCCGCTTCTTTTTCCTGCACCGGATCGTAGTTGGCAAATACCCGGAACGATACGCGCGGCAGCTTGTGGTTTTCCACGACGATGACGGTGAGGCCGTTGGCCAGTTTGTTCGTCTCGGCTTTTCCGATCTGAATTTTTGGCGGATAGCCCGGTTTGGGCGAAGCCTTGCGCGCGTCGCCCGCCGGAACCGGGATGACCGGCGCGCCGCTCTTGGTTTGATTTTGGGCGGATAGCCCGGAAATAAAGACAATCGCCGCCAAAAGGGCGGTTATAAATTTGATGCGGTATTTCATCGGTGTTGAATTGTTGATGTGTTGAATTGTTGATGTGTTGATATGTTGAATTGTTGATGTGTTGATTTGTTGATTTGAGCGGTCACGAGCAGGGCCCTCAAATCAACACATCAACACATCAACATATCAACAAATCAGGGTTGTTTCCCTTTGGGCAGCCAGTAAATGACTACGCGACCATCTTTCGGAAAGTATTTTTTCGCCACGCGCTGAATGTCTTCGCGGGTTACTTTGCGGAAACGCTCCAGTTCGGTATTGATCAGGTTGGCGTCGCCGAAGTACATTTTATAGTTGGCCAGGCTTTCTGCAATGCCAGCCACGGTGGTATTGGAGGTAACGAAGTCGTTCTCCACCTGGTTCTGTACTTTCTGGAACTCGGTCATGGTAATCGGCTCCTGTTGTATCTTTTCAATCTGCTCATTCATGGCTTTTTCCAGTTCGGCGGGATCGACACCCATATTGGCAATAGCCGCCATGATATTGGGGCTGGGATCTTCCAGATCGATTGCGAAGGAAAAAGCGGCCACGGCTTTTTGTTGTTCGTCCACGATGGCTTTATTCATCCGGCTGCTTTCGCCCTGGCTCAATACCATGTTGAGCATCTTCAGGGCATAGTAGTCGGGCGTTCCCTGCGCCGGCACGTGATAGGCGAAAATGACCGCGGGCAGTTGCACGTTGTCGTACACCGTGTCGCGGATTTCGGACCTTAAAGGCGGCTCTACTACTTTCGGGCGGAATATTTCTCCTTTCCCGCGGGGAATACCTTTGAAATATACGTCGATCAGTTTTTTGGTTTGTTCGATATCGATATCGCCGGCAATGGAAAGAATGGCGTTGTCGGGACGGTAAAAATCTTTATAAAACTGTTTGTAGTCTGCTTCCTGGGCGGCATCGAGGTGTTCCATTGAGCCAATGATGGAGTTGTGGTACGGATGTTTGGTGTACAGCCGTTTCATCGTTTCTTCCAGCAGGCGGCCATAAGGCTGGTTGTCGATACGCATGCGGCGTTCTTCTTTCACCACCTGCCGTTGCGTTTCGATACCCACCTGTTCCACTTTGGCGTGCAGCATGCGTTCGCTTTCAAGCCAGAGGCCGAGCGCGAGCTGATTGCTGGGCAGAATTTCGTAATAATAGGTGCGGTCGTACGAAGTATTGGCGTTGTTGGTGCCGCCGGCATTGCTGATGTAATCGTCGAATTCGCCGCGTTTGATGTTCTCGGAGCCTTCAAACAACAGGTGTTCGAAGAAGTGGGCGAAACCCGTGCGGTCGGGTTTTTCATTTTTGGAACCCACGTGATACATCACCGACACGGCCACGATCGGGGTGGAATGGTCTTCGTGCAGCAGCACTTTCAGGCCGTTGGGCAGGTCGTATTCAGTGAATTTAATATTTTGCCCGGAGGCAACAGACAGACCGACAAAGAGTAAAAATAATAATGGAATGAATCCTTTCATAAACGTAGTTTGATGATAATGAACGTTTGGGCTAAAGCGGCGCAAAATTGCGCAGAATTGAAATCAAAAACGACTGGATTCGATAAACGTTCTGCTTGTTTCGGCAAAAGGCGAAAGCCCTGCGCCGGAAGCAACGGAGCCCGCGGTAAAAAAAAGAGGCGACCAGAAGCCGCCTCTTATCATACATAAGAGAATTTAACCATGTAAAATCCGTCGGCCAGCCCGGGCGATCAGATCACCTTGTCGGCGCAGGACGAAGAAGCGAAAGCGTCGGGCTTGGCCTTGAATACGAAACCCATGCTGAGAATATAACCCATGGCTTCTTTCAGCGCCGTATTGCTTTCGAACGACGGATCGGTGTTGATGTCGGCGTGTACTTCGAGCGCCACATCGTACTTGTCGAGCAGTTCGCAGAGGGAATAGGCTACCTCTACGGAACGGCCTACTTCCAGGATCATACGCTCGCGGAGCGTCATTTTGCGCGCGCTTTTTTCATTGGAAATAAACATGAAGCCGCCGCGTTTTTCCCGCACAAAAACGATGACCGTGGCAAAGTGCACTTCATCGCCCATTACCTGCGAGTCGGTGCCGATACATACCTTTAAGCGATAGCCGGCTGCCATTTCGCGACGGATGGTTTCTTCCACCGCGGCATGCAAGGGCTGCTCGATGCGCTGTCCGTTAAGTCTTCTCCAGTTCATATATTTAATAAAAATTGTTGCTTATCCCAAACCCGCTAAACCCATTAAACAAAATTTTGCCTCAAAAATAACACAGATGTTAGAATAGTTTTTGGTCCGGGTCAAAATTAATGGTTAATTAAACAATACTTTTGCTGAAAAAAGTTCCTGTTTGACAAAAAATGGACAAAGTCACGTTTCTCCGGCGGGTGAATAATACCTTTTTGTTCCAGCTGTTCCAATTGTGGAAGTTGCCGGCAGCCTGGTTTATGGGCTTACGTATAGAACATTGCGACGGAAATACGTGTACTGTCCGCCTGCCTTACGGTTGGCGTTCGCAAAACCCGTTTCGTTCCGTATATTTTGCCGCGCAATGCGCGGCCGGCGAAATGTCGACCGGCCTGCTGGCCCTGGCCGCGTTGCAGGAGCGCCCCCCCGTGTCTATGCTGGTGGTAAAAATTGAGGCGGAATTTATAAAAAAAGCCGCCTCCGACCTCCGTTTTACCTGCGACGAAGGCGCCTTGGTTGAAGCCACGATCCAACAGGCTATCGACAGCGGGCAGGGGCAAACCCTGCGTCTTTGCTCGATAGGCCGACTACCCGACGGGGCCGAGGCCGCGCGCGTGTGGATCACCTGGTCGTTCAGGAAAAAATGAGCGATCCGGGTGCTGTGTTCATTTTCGGACAGTATTGTTCGGTTTCAGGACAGGCATCCCGGTTAAACGAACAGCCATAAACTGCTATCTATGTGAATAACAAGAGATTATGTATTCTGGCATATCCTTTGACTGATCGAATGGCGTGTAAGAAGGTGCGCAACCCGAAACCCGCTCAACCTTTCTCAAGTATGATCAAACTACGCAATATCGAGCGTTACTACCAAAACGGCCCCCAGAAAACCTGGGTGTTGCGCGACATCAATCTCGACATCCGGGAAAAGGAGTTCCTGACCATTATGGGCCCCAGCGGGGCGGGAAAGTCCACTTTGATGAACATCATCGGCATGCTCGACGAGCCCAATACCGGCGAATATTACTTTTTCGACGAACCGGTGCACCAGTTCAGCGAGCGCCGCCGCACGGATTTGCACAAACACTACCTGGGCTACGTTTTTCAGGCCTATCACCTCATCGACGAACTGACGGTGTACGAAAACATCGAAACCCCGTTGTTGTACCGCAACATAAAAAGCGCGGAGCGGAAAGCCATGGTGGCCGATATCCTCGACCGCTTCAACATGGTGGCCAAAAAAGACCTGTTCCCGGCCCAGTTATCCGGCGGTCAGCAACAACTCGTGGGCGTCGCCCGCGCTATCATCGGCAAACCCAAACTCCTGCTGGCCGACGAGCCTACCGGAAACCTGCACTCCTCCCAGGGCGAAATGATCATGGACCTGTTCAAACAACTGCACAACGAAGGCATGACCATCCTGCAGGTAACCCACTCGGAGAAAAACGCGCAATACGGCACCCGGATCATTCATATCGAAGACGGGTTTGTGCGGACGGACGTGGCCGTGTGAGCGTTTACGTCCCTTTACTCTACCTTCACCCGCACCCCCGCCGAATGACTCGTAAACTCCGGCGCATACATGCACTGTATCGTCGTGATGCCGTTTGAAAAATCGCCCCGGTGGTTCACTACCAGCGGATACTCGAACACGAAGGTGCCGCGTGGCAGGTAGTCGATAAAGAAGTGGGTGGCCAGGTCTTTGGTGCTTTCGTAGTAGCCCAGGCCGTCCTGCCAGCGGTAGCCGCTGAGCACGTTGACCGGTTCGAAGCCGCTGGCGCGCATGTCTTTCAGGTGTACGTATTCCATGGCGCGGTCTACGCGGATTTCGATGCGGACTTTGATCTTGTCGCCCGGTTTGAGGCGGCTGCCTTCGGGCAAGGGCGTGAGCACGGGCCCGGTGGGCGTGTTGTCTTCGCGGAACAGTTGTTTGACAATGGTCAGCGGCGTTTTTTTGAAGGACTGGATCTTGTCCAGGTCTTCAAAATATTGCCAGTAAGCGGCGCCCCACACGAGGTTGTTATTCGGGTTGTCCACCCGGATCGTGCTCCACGACGATTTCACTTCCGGGCCTTTCCACGATTCTTTGAAATATCCGGTGCCGGGTTCGTATTCGGCGGGTTTGAGCGTTTTGCCGCCCAGGCTGACCTGTACGGGTTTGGTATTTTCCAGCCAGTTGTCCCCATGGAGTAACAAGGCATACACTGCTTCTGCCGTGGCTTTGGTGCTTTCCCAGCGGTTAGTTTGTTTGTTTTTCAGCAGCCAGATGCGCAGTTCTTCCACGGCCCGGCGGTCGTTGGCCACTTCGTCGAACACTTCCACCATGAGCGCCTGGGTTTCCACGGGCAGTTGGTACCAGTACATGCCCCAGTCGAAGGGCCAGTACATGCCGAGTTCTTCTTTTTGCGTGGCGCGTTCGCGCAGGCTGGCCACGATGCGCTGGGCGGCTTCGCGGCGGTCGGCACGGTGCAGGGCCAGGGCGAGCAGGCCTTCCTGGTACAGGCCTTTGCCGAGCCAGTATTTTTCGGCCTGACCGAGGTAGTATTGCACCACTTTGCTGCCGCGGTCGAGCCCGAGGAAGGAACGCGCGTAGAGGTAGTGGATCACCAGGCCGTCGAGGTGGTCGTCGTCCCATTTGGCCTTGCCGGCTTGTACGGCTTTTTCCAGTTCGCGGTAGTGGCGTTCCACTTCGCCGTCGCAGAATTGCAGGGCTTTGTTCCACATTTCGGACGCGCGCGGGTCGTTTTGGGTGCTGAGGGCGCCGAGTTTATCGAGGTGGCCGAAGCCTGCGGCGATGTACTGGGTGATGTACCAGTCTTCGCGTCCGCCGGGGAACCAGGACCAGCCGCCATTGGAAGACTGCCTTTCGGAAAGGATGCCGAGCGCGCGTTCCTGTTCGTCGGCCATGCGGTTGAGGTCGAACAGCAGGGCGATGTTTTGTTTTTGCTGTTCTTCGCTTTGCGCGTCGAGCACCCAGGGCGTTTCTTCGAGCAGGGCGGTTTTGAGTTCCTGGTTTTTACTCAGGTTCGATTTCAGGGCGCCGGTGCCCTTCCATCTGTCGTAAACCCTGCGCAGGTTCGGCAGTTTTTGCGTGACGCTCGACGCCAGCGTGTTGGCGTACAGGCGACTAAATATTTGCTCGGTACATTCGTGCGGAAACTCCATGATGTAGGGCAGTGCCTGCACGGCGTACCAGGCCGGGTTGCTGGTGAATTCGAGCGTGTAGCGTTCGGTGCGCAGCGTGTTGGAACTGCTGTTTTTCAGGTTGTCAAAAACGACCGTTTTGCTCTGGCCGCCCCGCACCGTGATGGGCAGGGTTTCGGTCACGAGCATGCGGTTGGTCAGCACGGGCAGGGTGTTTTCTTCGCCGTCGGTGAATTGATTGCCTTCGGCAAATACCTGCCAGGTGAGGCCGTTCACCTGGCCTTCGGGCACTTTTAAGCGCCAAAGTACGGGCGCCGACTGGCCGGCCTGCACCGTAAACGGAACCGATTTGGCATCGAGACTAAAGGCGCCATCAGCAGATTCCATGGTCACCGCGTCGAACAACTTCAATGTGGCGGTGCCCGTGATGGCGGCCTGCGAGAGGTTGCTCACTTTGGCAGCAAACACGATCTCGTCGCCTTCGCGCATAAAGCGCGGCGGATTGGTAATGATCATCAGGTCTTTTTGGGTGAGCACCGATTTTTCGGCCAGGGCCGTTTGCAGTTCTTTGGTATGGGCGAACGCGAACAGTTTCCAGCGGGTGAGCGCCTCGTTCATGGTGAATTTAAGCAGCACGTCTCCGTTGGCATCGGTGCGCAGTTCGGGGAAGAAAAAGACGGTTTCGTTCAGGTTGCGCCGGGGGGCGGGGGCAGCGGCGGCAGGTTTGCCCGAACCGGCTGCCGCGGGAGCCTCCGGATCAAAAACGATCACCGAGTCCAACTGGCCGCCGGCAGGCGCCGGCAAGGCCTTCGCTTTTTCTGCTTCGCCGACCATCATCATATCCATAGCCGGCTCCGCTTCCATTTTTTCCGCTTTAAATGCGCCGGCGGCCATAGCGCGCGCGAAATGCCGCCCGCCATAGAGCGGAAAACCGAACCATTCCAGCTCGTGAAAGCGGCGGGTGGGCGGCTGCGGTATTCCGGCGACGGGATCATAGCGGGTTTCGCCGTTTACGGCGGTAAAGCCGCTGCCGGCCGGGTGCAGACGCTGAATTTGTACCGGGTAAATAATGTTATGCCAGATGTGCGCGCGGAATTGGTCGAGCGAGGCGTCGTACATGCCGGCCACCAGTTCGGCGGCTACTTTTTCTTTTTTCGGCCCGCTGATGCGGATGCGCCATTCTTCTTTTTGTCCGGGCAGGAGCTTGTCGCGGAAGGTTTCGAAGCTGATCTTCAGTTCCTTGTTGCTCCAGGGGACGTTTACAGCGGGGTTGATGTTGCCGTAAAAACGGTTGTTTTTCACCGTAAAAACCGTAACCGGGATGCCGCCGCGATCGCTTTCCGCCACGGGCAAATCGATGGAAGTGGCTCCGCTGACATCGAGCCAGCGGGGTGCAGCGTTTCTGTTTTCCCGGTCGGTGGTGACCAGAAAACGATAACGTTCGCCTTTGGCGCCCAGCCAGATACGGGCGGTTTCGCCGGGCTGGTAGCTGTTTTTTTCCACCAGGGCGGCGGGTTCTTCGAACTGCGTGCCGCGGTCTCTGGCCTCCCACACCCGCACGATACGTTTGATCTCGATGGGTTCGCCGAATGCGTCTTTAGTAGTCAAAGTGACGCGGTAGTGGCCTGCCGTCATCCGGCCACCGTGCAGATCGGCTTGTTTGCCGGTGGCGGTGTTGAATTCCACGCGGCGCGTTTCGTCGTAACGGCCCCATTTTTCCGGATCGTCTTCGCCGTTCCAGGCGTAGGTGGGAAAATCGCGGCGGAAATCGGCTTCGCTCAGGGTCGGGATGTCCGGGTTTTCCCAATATCTTTTTGAAAACAGTATTTTGGGTTCAATCAGGCGCTGGATGTCGATGGTACCGGCAACCGCCTGGAATTGTCCGGCAGTATTGGTGGTATTGATCGTGATCTTGCGCAGGCTGTCCAGCTCGATGTCGCGCGGGAGGCCGAGATCTACGTTCAGGGCCACGTAACCGGCAGAAACGCGGCTTTCACTGCCGCGCGTTTCGCCGGTGATGTCGGTGACATCGGCCGTGACGGTGTAGTCGAACATGGGCTGGTCTTTTTTGGGGATGGTCCGGTCGGGCAGGGCGGTAAATTCGATGGTAAACCCGCCGTTGGCGTCAGTGGTGGTGGTGCCGTTGGCGATTTCCATGGTTTCGGTGTTGAACCAGGGTTTGCGCCAGCTCCACCAGTCCCACCAGGGGAAACGCGCCTGCCGCACCACGCGGTAGCGCACCTGTGCGCCATCCACGCTGCTGCCGGCGTAGTTTTTGGCTTCGCCGCGCAGGGTTACCTTGTCGTTTACGCGATAGGCGCCTTCCACGGGTTTGAAGGTAACTTCGAAGCGCGGGCGCTTGTATTCTTCCACGCTGAAATACACCGCGGCGTCGAATTCGGCGGCGGCTATCTGCATTTGGCCGGTAAGGCCCGACGCGGGAGCGGTGAATGCGCCGTTGATGGTGCCGAATTCATTGGAGCGCAATTTCAATTCGCCTTTTTCCTGGTAATTGACATCCAGAAATTTGACGGTAACCGGCGTATTGGGCAGTATTTTCGGGTAATTTCTTTCATTGTACGACAACAGGACGCCTTTGAAATAGACGGTTTGTCCGGGGCGGTATATCGAGCGGTCGGTAAAAAACAGGATGTCGCGCCGCGGCTCCGGCCGGTGTTCGCGATAGCGGCTGAAATGGCTGTCGAGCCAGAGCGAGTCGCCGTTTTGGTTTAGGCGCGCGGAGAAGCCGGTATTTGCCGGCGCTTTGAAGGAAATAAATCCTTCGCGGTCGCTTTCCGCTTTGCCGATAAATTGCCGGACGTTCCGGCGTTCGTTGGAATTCCATTTGTATGAAAAGAAATCGGCGCGCACGCCGGCCAGGGGCAGCCCGCTTTCCCGGTGCGCCACCACAAAACGGCTTTCACCCGCCTCGTTGTAGCTGACGCCGGCCAGGTTGGAGCAGGTGAACAGCGCGAAACTGACCATTTCATTTTTCGGGGAAAAGGTTTCGGAACTGGATACCAGCACGGCATAGTGACCGGGCGGCAAGGCATCGAGTTTGATCTCGGTACGGTGGCGGCGGAAATCGCCGGGGTTGGTAATATCCCAGGCGCGTTGCTGAAGCGCGGGCAGGTTGTTCAGTGCCGGCAGGCGGTTTTCCCATTGGGTTTCGTTGAACGCATCGGGATCATTGGGCAAAGCCACCACTTTGGCCCACACTTTAGACAAGTTTTTATACGAAACGGACAATAGAACCGGCTTACCGGGTAAGTTCACTTTCTCCGCTTCCAGGTCGAGCGCCGGGCGGCGCAGATCGGCCAGGAGGGCGGCGCATTGGGCGGCGCCGTGGCTGCCAGGGTGGCGCCGGATAGCGTCTTCACATTCTGTAACGGCCCGCTGGAGGTGCCGGCCTTTGGAATCAGGCGTGCGGGCGTCTTCTTCCACCAGGGCCTGGGCCAGTTGGTGTACGATCTCCGCATCGGAGGGGTGGTTGTAATGCAGTTTATGTATGTATTCCAACGCCCGTTGGTACAGGTTGTTTTTGTCTTCGTGTACGGAGTTGTTTTGCACAAATTGCAGACGCAGCAGGTCGGCGGCGATCAGCGCGGCTTCGTTAGACCGGTTCGCCGGGTTCAGATGCGCCTGAAGCACTTGCTGGAACAACTGAACGGCCATCCACTTGCCGGAACTGGAATCGCGGCTTTCAAAGCGGAATTTGACAAAATTGACAGCCGGATCGAAGGCTTCGGGCTGATCGAGATAGAATTTGTAGGCCGGCTCGGTGAGGTAGCTGCGCTCGTTGCCGAAATGCTCCAGGGCGCGGTGGGCCAGCAGGTCGAACAGGGTGGGGCGCAGGGCTTTGCCCGCCACCGAATCGTTTTGTGCCGGGCTGAGCAGCGGTCGGAACGATTCCACGGGGGTCTGGATCAGGGTTTCGCGGCGCTCTACCGACAGGCGATAGTATTCCAGTGCCCGGCGTTCCAGTTGTTCGGCCGACCAGGTCAGGATGTCGCCGCCCTCGCCGTCAGGCACGGGCGTTCTTTCCCGGATACGCCAGCCCTGGTTTTGCAGGTAGGTGGCATAAAGCTGTCCCAGCAGGCTCTGCAATACGGCTTTTGCCGGGTCAGCCGCCGTTTTTTCTTCATTTTCAACGGTTTGCACGGCTTTTACAAAGCCGTCTTCTTCCAGGAAAGTAGTGTATTTCCCCCGAAAAAGCAGGGTTTTGATTACCTGCGGGTTATTGCGTTCGGCTTTGGCGCGGGCATACAACGCCTCGGTTTTCTCCAGGGCGCTTTTGAACAATCCGGCGCGTTCGAGGCTGTCGATGGCGGCCCATTCGGCGGCATAATCACCGGTGGGAGAAGCGGAAGGTTTCGGCATTTCCGTAGTAGTGGTGGGTTGGGAGGATGTGGTGGCGGGCGTTTTTTGCGCGGTTTTGCAAAAAGCCAGCGAGAGAACGAGCAAAAGGGCGATGGGACGAGGCATAGCGATTCGGAAATTGGTCATGGTAATGTGTTGGTTTATGAGGGTTTATGAGGGTTTATGAGGGTTTAGAGGGTTTATGAGGGTTTATGAGGGT
>CALEYM010000481.1 GCA_937926185.1 uncultured Bacteroidota bacterium
ATACGCTCCAGACTGCTGTCCGAACTTTTCCAAAGCAATTTTTTTGGCGGCAGCAATGACTTCCAATGCTTGAGCAAAATCTCGTTTCCCTGTTAGAGAACGGGAAACTTGAATAAGGCTGTCCACCTCCCTTCCGACCGCCAGCGAGTCCGCATCCTGACAAAAAACAGAAAGGGAAAAAAGCAAAAATCCTGAGAGTAAAAACACGCATTTCATTTTAGTTTTGGTTTAAGGTTAAAAAATATAAACACCCGTAGCCGCCGACAATGCCGCCAGGGAAGCATAAAAATTAAATCAATTACAGGTAAGGATTCGAACGAAGCGCGTTCAAAGATAAGCGGAAATAATGAAATTGAAACATTACCGGCTCAACCGGTTCTGTATCCAGGTTTGTTCTTCGGGTGAAAACGCCGGCGGAGGCGGGTCTTTTTTGTAGGGAAGCGCGCCGGCGTAAAAGCTTTCTTCGTAAACGGTATCGAATACTTTTTGCAAATCCAGGATGGCATCGCCATCCGGGGCCTTGAGCGGTACGGGTATAACGGGCAGGAAATCCCGGATGTCGATAGCCCAAAGATCGGCTGCCGGGCGGTCGCCGCGCAACAGGGATACGAGGTAATGGGCTGAAACGGCCACCGGGTGTTTCAGTCGCCGCCTGCCCTGGCGGAGCAAATCGATCTCCAGCAGGTGAACGCCCTTTTCGTGCAATTTTTGCTGTTTCTTCACATAGTTTTCAAAAGCAGGCGAGCGCTTGTTGACCGGCGAAAGAATTTCAATACTCGTGATCAGGCGCTTGTTTTCCATGTCCCGGATCTCCACCACCGGAACACGCACCTCGATGGGTCCCGGAAGGGGAATTGTTAGTGTGGGAGGGGTCAGGATGGGTGAAGATTCGTACAAAACGGAAGGCTCCGACATCGATCCGGGCGGCTTTTGCCAAACTTCCAAATCAGGGTAAACGATCCCGAGACTTTGCGCCGGCTCGGTATCCAACAACACATATTTTTCCAACCGGACGACGTACGCCGGCGCTACCTGCGGCGCAAG
>CALEYM010000482.1 GCA_937926185.1 uncultured Bacteroidota bacterium
CTATTTTCCATACTAATTTTGATTTTCCTGTGCTCCGACTTTTTACACAACCCCGCGCATAGGCAACAGATTAAAAATCAAAGATTAAGCCAATAAACCACCTTCAGCACCAGCGTTTTGTTTTTCGGCAATAAAAATCGCGCGCGGGTGTCGGCCGCGGCTTCGGCGAAGGAATTGTCGGTATACACCAAAAACACGTCGGACACCGGCGCGAAACGCCATTGCAGGCGGGCATTGATGTTGAAGTTGTTGCTTTGGGTGTTCCACTGAAAAAAGGCGCTGGCAAACAACTTGCGCGAGAATGACAGCTCCGCCCTTGGGCCCAGTATCCAGAAATTGGCCGAGGCGTAAGGCTCCGGCAGCCGGATGCGGTTGTAAATATAACTCATGGTAAAGGTGCCGACGGGTTGCCAGCGGTAACCGATCTCTCCTTGGATACCGACGCGGGTACCGTTGAAAAACTGCCCGGCGTTCAGGTCGAAATTGCCCTGCAGGTTGTAGCTGCTGCTGCTGGTAAAACGCAGTCGCGCGCCGGAATAGGTATAGCCTTTTTGTCCTTCCAATGGCAGTGTGCCGGGGCGGTACAGGTTGGTGGGATCGAAGGGCTCGAACAGGTACGTGTAGGCGTTCCACAGGGCCAGGTTCAGGGAGGTTTGGTCTTTCAGGTTGACGGTGCAGTAGAGGGCTACGTCGCGGTCGGTTTCCTGAAAATCGAGGGCGTAGCTGTTGTTTCCTTCCACGCCGAGGCTCACGGTATTGATGTATTTGCTGTCGGGATAGAGGATAAAACCGATGCCCGGATAAAAATCCTGGTAACCGGTGCGCGGCACAAATCCGGCGTCGGCGGTGTAAAAGGAATCGACGAGCATATAGCCCAGCCGGGTGTTGAAATGGCGGTCGAAATAGCCGAGAAACTGCGCCAGCGTTTGCCCGCGTTGTTTGGGATCGGGCGAAAAGGAGCGGTGGTAGTACCATTCGCCTTCCCAGCGGTTGTCTTCGCTGTAGAGGTTGAATTCGAGGCCGGCCACGCGGTTCCAGGATTGGTAGCCTGCCTGTTGTTTTTCGGAAAGTTTGCCGAGGAAGTTTTCCTTGTCGACAAAAATGGCGCTGAGGGCGCTGCGTTTGAGCACTTTTCTTTGCAGGGTGGCCACGGTAAAATTCGCGGCGGGCAGCACCCGCGCCGAGTCCCAGTTGACCCGGTCGGTTTGCATGTTGAGCACGCCGATACGCCAGCGGTCGTTCAGTTTTCCGCTCAGGCGCGCGCCGGCCAGGATGGGCACGGTTTCATTGAAGCCGCTCACGGGGTTGCGGGCCAGGCCGATGCGGCGCGAAAAGAAGGGCCGGGTGCTGGGGAAGCCGAACATGGCGAACAGGTCGCGGTTTTCGAGAAAAAACTGCCGCCTTTCGGGAAAAAACAACTCGAATCGGCTCAGGTTGGCCACCTGGCGGTCCACCTCCACCTGCGAAAAATCGGGGTTGATGGTCAGGTCGAGGTTGAGCGAGGGCGTTACGCCGATTTTGGCGTCGCCGCCCAGGCCGAATTTGGAGCTGGTCGATTTGTCGATCAGGTCAAAAGTGGCGCCGTCGCGGCGGTAATCGATGCCGAGGCTGGCCGTGGTAAAGGGGATGAGGGATACGCTGGCGCCGGGTTTTGGCGGCGGCGTTTCCCACACCAGCGGGCGGCAAAAGGCCAGGTTATTGGCGGCGTATTGCCGCGGCACGGGATGCCAGGTGCTCACCTCCCAGTCTTTCAGGCGCGTCCGCACGAAATTGATGTGCCAGCTGTTGTCGCCCGTCGTCACGGTGTAGCGCAGGGTTTTGAAGGGGATGGCGATTTCGGCCACCCAGCGGTCGTCGTAATTCTGTACGGCCGAAATCCAGCGGTTGTCCCATTCGAACGACAGGGTGACGCCGTTGTCGATCCAGGCTTCGCGCTGTACGTTGAGCGGACTTACGCTGAACAAAAAGCCGTTCAGGCCGTCTTTGGTGGGGTCGATCAGGATGTTCACCGCGTCGCTCACGCCGTTGGGGAAGTCGCGTTTCAGGCTTTGTACGGTGTAATCTTCGCGGGCCTGCCAACAGGTCATCCCCACGTACAGGTTGTTTTCGTCGAAGGTCATGCGCACTTCCGTGCGGGTGTCGGCCAGGCCGGAATCCACGGGAAATTGTTTGAGAAAATCAACGGCCACGGGCGCGTGCCGCCAGGCCGCTTCGTCGAGCACGCCATCGGTTTTCATCTCCGACGCGGCTTTCCGGATATGCAGGGCTGCCCCGCCGGCGCCCGGCACTTTCGGCGCTTCCGCGGCTTCGCCCGGAAAAGCCGCCGCGCTCATTTGGGAAAAAGCCGGCAGCGCAAGCAAGTGGCACAGCAGGAAGAGTAGGTACGCTTTCATGGCTTGAATTTAGGGGCAAATGTAGGGAAAAGCGGGCTAAATTTATCTGCTTCCGAGCGTCTAAGGAGGGCGTCTCATAAGTGACTTTCCGGGTTTTCCCGCCGTAGATTATTTTAAGTGACTATCCGGATATTGTACTCCGCCGCATAAAACCCCACCCCAGCCCCCCGACCCGCGGTACGGGACAGGCCCATAGGCAGGGTGTCATGCTGGCGGTGCTGGATCATGCCGCCACCTTTGGCGATTTCCGGCAGATATCCAATGCTGAACCCTTCCCGGCTTGGGTATTTCAACTGTTCACCGTCGGCGGCGCCCTGTTGAAGGAGAGTCATCTGCCCGTCACCGGTGACGGGCAACCGGATGGGAAACGTATTGTGGCCGAAATCCGAATTCTTCTGGAATCCGGCCTCGAAGAAACCACGAATACCTAAAACCCTAACCCCCTGAACACCATGCCACAACCCTGCGAAGCCGCCTGTGTAGCCAATTGGCTCAATCAGATTGAAATATGGTTCTCTATTTTATCCAAAAAACTTTTACGTCGGGGAAACTTCAATTCTAAACAAAACCTCAATGAACAAGTGAAACGATTTATTGAATATTTTAACCGTGTCTTGGCTAAGCCTTTCAAGTGGACATACAATGGTAAACCATGCAACACTTAATTCATACGCCATTCGATGGATGCGCCACTAGG
>CALEYM010000483.1 GCA_937926185.1 uncultured Bacteroidota bacterium
TCGTCAACCCCGCAGTAACGAACTTTTCTTTGTCAAATTAATTACCCCGGATGTTGGGGTTGTGCAAAAAGTCGGAGCACAGGAAAATCAACATTAGTTTGGAAAATAGTATTTCGATTTCGTCGCGGTTTTAGACTTTCCAAGTTTTTAAAACTTGGAAAGTCTGCACGATAACGAATAATATTTTTCCAACTTTCGGCAGTTATCCGGAGTACTGACTTTTTGCACAACCCCGCGTCCCAGTCCTGATCATGCAGACTTTCCAGGTTTCAAAAACCTGGAAAGTCTAAAGTAGCATCGATGAATATTCAAAATACAGACAACATCCGGCCCATTATGGACGGCCTGGAGCGCCAGGGCTACCTGATCGGCAAAGACCTGGCCACCGTGGTTTTCCTGATGCTGAAAATCCGAAAGCCCATACTTATCGAGGGCCCGCCGGGTATCGGCAAAACCGAGCTGGCCAATGTGCTGGCCCGCTGGCTGGGCACGCGGCTGATTCGCTTACAGTGTTACGAAGGGCTCGACGTCCATTCGGCTATGTACGAATGGAACTACCAAAAGCAATTGTTGGGCATAAAAATCCAGGAAACCAGCCGGCTTAGCGAAGCGGAAAAGGAACAACACATTTTCAGCGAAGCCTACCTGCTGAAACGCCCCCTGCTCGAATCCATCAGCGCAAAGGACCACGCCCCGGTGCTGCTGATCGACGAGATCGACCGCACCGACGAGGAATTCGAGGCGTTTCTGCTCGAATTGTTGTCCGAGTTCCAGATCACTATCCCGGAAGTGGGCACTGTGAAGGCCGTACATCCGCCTTTTGTGATACTCACGTCCAACAGCACCCGCGAACTCAGCGACGCCCTCCGCCGGCGCTGTCTGTACCATTGGGTGGATTATCCCGATATGGAAAAGGAACTCGCTATCGTGCACAAACATTTTCCCGGCCTGGAGCAAAAAATGGCTACCCAACTGGTGCATTTTATCCAGGCGCTGCGCGCCAAAAAACTGCAAAAAACGCCCGGCGTTGCCGAAACGCTCGACTGGGCGCTCAGCCTGATGACCCTCGGCTACCAAACGCTCGACGTGGAAGCCGTGGAACGAACCCTGGGCTGTATTTTAAAATCCAACGAGGATTTGAACCGGGTGAAGGAAGAAGGCGTGGAGGCATTGCTGGTGGGGTAGGAGCCAATCCCCCTTCAAATCCTCGACACCTGTATAAACTTCCCCCGGCTCACGCGGTATTGCGCGTTGCCGATAGTGATGGTAGCCCCATCGGCCAGTTCAGCCAGGTTTTCAATGTCTTCTTCAATGGTATGCACGGAGCCGCGTGTGCGGTAGGCGATTTCGAGGTAGTCTTCGTTCACGCCATGATCGGCGCCGCAAAGGATGACATGCACCGGTACGTTTAACTTCGTCAGCAGTTCGATGTCGCGCACGTCGCTGTAATTATCGGCCACCAGCACCAGTTCGTCTATGCCCGAACGTTTGGCGGCGCCTTCCAGCAGGGCTTCAAGGTCGTTTTCCGGGCTGTCGCCGCCATATCCGGCCCTGGCGGTTTGCAGCATCGTTTCCAGCAACGCATCCATGTCTTTTTTTTCGGTAAAATAAATACCGCCGGTTTGGCCGATGGGCTTTTGATTGTCGGGTTTGGCGTCGCCGTCGTTAAAAAAAACGTAGCGGTTGTCCTCGTCCTGCACCAGCTGGAGCGCATGCCAGAGTACCACCTGATCCATGTATGGCGACATGCTGCCTGTCAGGTCGGTCACCACCATCTTATTTTTCCAGCGGTCGCGCATGCGGTACAGCGTGGCTTTCACGGCTTCCCCGTTTTTTTCAAAATACAGTGGGTCGCGGGCGATGGAGTCCCGTTCTTCTGCTGCCCGTTTTTCAATTTTTTTATGTACATCCGTGCCCGGCTGCCCGAACAACAGTTGATGCAGAAAATTATCGTTTTTCTGCCGGGCAGCCCGTGCCATGGCAATAGAGTCGCGGATACGGTCCACTTCGTACAGGGAATCGCGTATGGCCGCCAGCCGCGCGCGTTCGGCTTTGCGCCGGAGAATGGCTTTCGTGCCGATGGTGTTATACGTGATATTGAGCTGGCCGGCCCGGTCCTCTTTGGGCAGTTCATAACATTTCAGATTGGCCTGAAAGCGGGTACTGATGCAATAGTTGTCGCCCATGGGCAGCACGAGATACGCCTTGCCGGCTCGATTCGTCTGTCCGACGTACACCTTGCCCGCATTTTTAGCAGCAAAATACATCTCTTCGCCTTCCAGGGGTTTGTTGTCCAGATCCAGTACGGTCAGGTGCACCAGCAGGCGGGAGCGGGTAGGCGTTTGTGCCGGCGATACCTTTTGAAAAATGCTGTCGTTGCGGGTTTCCTCCCTGAATTTGTCGGGCAACCAGGTGATGCCGAGGTTTTCGCGGGCGTATTTTTCATTTGACACGGTGAGGGTCTGTATGCCCGTTTCATCGCCCACGTCCACGCGGTATTCCTTGCCTTTGGGTACCAGGAAAAACACTTCGCCAAAATTGCCGGTGAACCCCCGCCAAATCCGGCCCGATTCTGTTTGCAACAAACGCACCTCGGCATTGGCCATTTTGTTGCGCGCCAGATTATACACGGTCACTTTGAGCAGGACCTCTTTGGCCGTGGGTTCTTTTTTATCTTTGGTATGCCAGTGTTCGTTAATGGTATCGGGCGTTTGGGCGTTCAGGAAAAAGGGAAGCAACAGAAAGGGTAGCAGGCATTTCATACGGTTGGCGTTGTTTGGAAAGTAAATGTATTGTTTCGCACAACGAAACAGCCTGCCTCCGGATTATTGGTTTATTGCAAATTAATCCCCTGAACTTTGTAAATTTGTCTGTAAAATTTAACTGCCATGAATAAACTACTTGTTTCCCTGCTCATTTTGGGCGCCCTGGCCGGCTGCAATTCCGGCGACAACGATGACCCGCAAACCTTCGATTTTCTCGTAAACGTTACCATCCTCAACCCGCAATCCGAATACCAGGTGGGCGATACCCTTTGGATGGACATTGACCTCCCCAACAACACCCTGACCGACCGGAACACAGGGGCGGATATTCCGGTGGACGGCGCGCTATTCGGGCTAAGCCTGCTGCCAACCCATTTTTTTGATTCCGATTCCGCGCTGGCCATACAAGACCGGCTCGGCCTGGTGGCTTCACGGGCGTTCACCCATCCCGATGCCAATTACCCTGCCGAGGCTGCTTTCACTTTCGGCTGCCCCGATAACACGTTCAAACTGAAAATAGGCGTGATTTTTAAAGACAAAGGGCATTTCCTGTTTTTGCTGAATCGCAAATTCAGCACGCCGGAAACCGGCAATGAAAACCCGCGTACCCAGGTGCTCATCCCCCGCGACGGCGCCTGCGGGTCGCAGGAAACTGGCAACGCCGACCTCGGCCTCGTGGAATACACGTTTTTGGCGGGCAATTACAACCAGGCCGCATTTGAAACTTTCATGGCTGGCCTGATCGCCGATCCCGCCAATTGGGATCCGGCCAGTACCCAAAAGACGCTCAACGACATGAAAGTGATCTTTGGGAATCATGCAGCGTTTTTCACGGTGGTGAAGTGATAGTCAAATGATCGCTAAACCCCTGATTTTCAATGCGCCGCAAGTCTAACGTTGCCCTGGCTTTTTGTTTTTAAACGCAATTCAAACCCCTGTCCGCTCAAAACATCCTGGCTGGCAACTTCAACGGGTCGATTTAGCGGTAAATTTATTTTTGCGCTGCAAGCCTTCAAAATATCCCGTTCCACGTCGATACCCGGCATAAGCTGCCGGAGTTCCAGTCCGTTTTCCGTGAGGGCAAATACGCCGACATGGGTGACGTAAAAAACTTTTTTCCCTTTCCGGAGGGCTTCTTTTGCGCTGAACGTGATATGGCTGATCCGGTCGGTAAACTTGCAAGGGCCGGGTTTGACGATCTGCAAACGCCCGCCATTCAGGGCAAATTGCGCCTGTGCCATCCAGCTGCCCACAAAAATGACCGTATGAGCGCCGGCGGCAATGTCGGGGAATCCACCCGGCCCGACGATATCGGTCAGATTTGGCCCCCGGTGTGAAGCGTTGACGTTGCCTTCGCTGTCTACTTGCAAAAAGCCGAGCACCGCCACGTCGAGTTCCGTTTGATACCGGTGGAACATGACGGAAGAGGGTTCCAGGTGTTTTGGGGCAATGGCCGCGCTGAAAAAGATACCCGGCGCCGGCAACCCGCCGTAAGCGCCGGCCTCGGTAGTGAATAACAACTGGTCGTGCAAACCGTGTTCGACCAGCTGACGCGCCACTTCTTCCGGAAAACCAACTCCGATATTGACCATGGCGCCTGCCGGCGCTTCGGCGGCGAATACGCCCGCGGCCAAACGGGCCAGCGCGTATTCCACGGGCCCGCGCACCGGGGTAATTTTCAGCACGTTGTTGATAAAACGCAGTTGCCTGATAGCCTTTGGCGCGTCGGTTGCCGCCCCGGCCGTGAACATCGGCCAAAACCGAAGCTGCCGTATGCTGGCGGTTTGTTCGTTGAACTGGTGTACGACGATATAATCCACCTCGCCGGCGCGCAGGCTGATTTCCGCTTCATTTTTGGGAATTAGCCCGCTTACGGTGACGAAAACCTTGCCGCCATTCGCCCGCGCGGCGCGGGCCGACTGGACGTTCTCCGTCCAGGTGGCGGCGTCGCGGAAATAAATGTTCCCTTCTTCGTCGGCATACGGGGCATTCATCATGGCGAGGCCGACTTTGGGCATTTCGTACAGCAATGTATCGCCGTCGGCAGCGACAAATTGCCGTCGGGCGCCGGGGCTAAGTGCCGAGCCCCTTCCCACTCCTGGATCGAGGAAAGTGCCCAGGCCCACTTCGCTTTGCAGATGGTTTTCGCCCCTTGCCTGTGCTTCCAGCAACAGCGACATCACGCCTTGCGGCAGGGTGTGCAGTTCGAGTTGATCCTTTTGGGCCAGCTTTAACTGCGCTTTACAGGTTTCCAGGTGTCCTGCCAGGTAAAGATCCATCAAACCCGGCAAGCCGATTTCCTCGATCGTGCCGGGCACCTTGCCTCGCCCGCCCTGCGCCCCGACATTTATCCAGTTGAGCCGGCAGGGGTGACCTGTTTTGATAAAATTTTCCCGGATCGCCCAAAAAAATACGGAGCAACGGGCGTTCCCGGCCAGGCCGTTGGAAAAAACGACGGCGCCGTCGGGTATCAGCCGGGCGGCTTCGCGGGCGGTGATAAATTTTGGAGAAACCGGTCCCCGCGGTTTATATTCCAGGTCTTTCCTGGACCATGTCAACCGCCAGCGGATGATGTGTAAAAGTAAACGCAAACGTTCCAGGAATGTCATAATTTATTGGTTTTAAACAAATAAAGGAAAAAACGCGCTAAATGGAAATACTGCCCTGTCGAAAGGGGGTGGAGCCGATAATCGCATTGATCAGATAAGGCACACCTTTATCCATGCTGGCGACAGCCCTGCGCAGCGCCAGTCGGAAGTCGTCCATCGTATCGACGCGCTCGCCGGCGGCGCCGTAGCCTTCGGCCACGCGGTGATAATCGGTGCGGGGGAGGGTAACCGCCGTGTCGGCGCCGAGCAAATGCAACTGATCGCGGGCGATTTGCTCCCAGGAACCGTTGTTGCCCACGATGCCGCACACTTTCAACCCGTTTTTGGCAAAGGTTTCGAACTCCGCCAGGCTATAAGCCGCGCTGCCATCGCCGTAGATGATCCAGACATAATCGTCGGGATAGCAGGCGGCGGCGCCCAGGGCGAAGCCGCCGCCCGCGCCCAGGGTGCCGAACACGCCGGGGTCGAGCCAACTCAATGGTTTGCGCGGACGAAGGGTGTAGGCCGCCGTGGCGGCAAAGTCGCCCCCGTCGGCAACCAGCACCGAATTTTCCGGGATCGTCTGCTCCATATAGCGTAGCAGGGCAATTGGGTTGATGCCCTTTACCGCTTCGCCGGCCATTTGTTCAATTTCCGTTTCGCGGGCGTCGTCGCGCGCCTGCAAGGTTTTTTTCCAGGCTTCCCAACCGGGTAGAGCCGGGGCTGTTTTTTCAAGTTCGATCAAAAAAGCGCCCGGATCGGCACGGAGGGCAAGCATTGGCCGGATGTTCCGGCGAAGCTCCTGCCGGCTGCGGCTGACGGCAATTTTTCGGGCCCGGCGGTTGAGGTTACGTCCGTAATTAAGCCGGAAATCGCAGGGAACCCCGGCCAACAGGATGAGATCGGCTTCCCGGAGCGCTTCCTTGCGGTGGTGGTGAAATTGTATCCCGTTCGATCGCCCGACAAGCCCGCGCGCCATACCGCTGAGGTAAACGGGTATGCCGAGATATTGAACAGCCTCTGCTAATCGGGGCGCAAACGACGGTTTCAAAACAGCGCCGCTGCCCAGAAGCATGACGGGCCGTTCAGCCGAACGGAGAGCCTGAATAACCGATTTAAGGTCGGCCGCGCGGGGCGGGGGAATAGCAGGTTCCGGGACGAATGGAAGATCGATATCGACATTTTCTACCCCTGCAAACAGCCGTTTTACGTGCCGTCTGAGATACCAGCGCATCAATTTTTCCATCCAACCGGAAACACGCTCCTTATTCAGGCCGTACCATTCCCGTACGGTGGCCTCGGGGTACAACAGATCGACGGGGCATTCCAAAAATACCGGGCCGGGTACGTTATCGCGGCTTGTTTTCAGCGCTTTAGCCAGGGAAGGCGCTAGTTCGCGCAGCCAATTGACCCGGTTTTGGCTTTTTACCGCGGAGCGAAGCAGAGACAGCTGATCGATATCCTGCAAGGCGCCTTTATTGCGCAGCATGGTGGCCGTGGCGCCGCCGAGCAGCAGGACGGATGACTGCGCCATTTGCGCGTTTTTTACCGCCGTGATGGTGTTTGTCACCCCCGGTCCGGCCGTCACGGTGGCTACCCCGGTGATGCCGGTAATCCGCGATACGGCGTCGGCGGCAAATACCGCGCTGGCTTCATGCCGCACATCCCACACCTGCATCCCTGCCCGCGCGGCTTCCACGTAAATGGGGCCGATATGGCCGCCGCAAAGGGTAAATAAATGCCTGACGCGATTGTTCAGCAGTATATGTGCGATAATTTGTCCCCCGTTCATAGATTATTGATTGTGCGGGGCAAGATAGAGAACCGCCACACCCGATTTGGCGATCTTCGTCAATGGCCAAAATAACCCTTGTCAGCTTCACCCCAAATTGAATCATTTAATTTTGACCATCAACGAGGTCACCGAACAATGTTTACGCATCACTTGTCACTCATCGCTCATCATTAACGCCTTATTCATCGCCCCCATCTTTACCAGACACTCTTCATATTCCTGCTCTGGTACCGAATCGTACACGATGGCGCCACCCACCTGGCAGGAGAGGTAGCGAGTGGTTGCGTTGTACAAAATGCTGCGGATCACCACGTTAAAATCAAAGTTGCCCTCGGGGGAAAAGTAACCCGCGGCGCCTGAAAAGAGCCCGCGCCGGGTTTGTTCATATTGTTCGATCAGTTCCATGGCCATCACTTTGGGCGCCCCGGTCATGCTGCCCATTGGGAAGGCGTCGCGCAGGGCCGTGAGCGGATGCGCTTCTGGACGAAGCGTACCGCAAACCGTCGAGATCATCTGGTGAACGGTTTGAAAAGAATACACTCCGAACAACTCCTCCACCTGCACGGTGCCGGGCAGACAATTTCGGGCGAGGTCGTTGCGTACCAGGTCCACGATCATCACGTTTTCGGCGCGGTCTTTTTCGCTTTGCCGGAGTTCTTCCCGGAGCCGGGTATCCTCAGCCGCATCCGGTTGGCGGCGGCGTGTGCCTTTTATAGGTTGGGAGATCAGGCGCGCGCCTTCTTTGCGCAAAAAACGCTCCGGACTGGCGCACAGCAGGTACTGGTCGTTGCAGCGCAAATACGCCGAAAAAGGCGCCCGTGCCAGGCCGTTCAGCCGCCGGAAGGTTTGCAGCGGATCGATCGCCGCGTTTTCGGCATAAAACTCCTGACACAGGTTCATCTCGTATAAATCGCCTTCGATAATGTGGCGGCGAATGGCATCCACGGTGTCGAGGTAGGCAGTTTGGGAGAGGCGGGGGGTTAAATGAATTGCGGATTGCGGATTGCGGATTGCGGATTGCCCCGAGGCCTCGGGACGGATTGCGGATTGCGGATTGTTGTGGAGCTCCGGGGCGGATTGGGCGGAGCCGGGATAGGGTGAAATATTTATTATTTCCTGTAAAACACTTTCAACTTCCGGATGGAGGGAAAATATTTCCAGGAACCAGGGCGCCGACACTTCATCCTGGTCCATGTCTGATACTGCTCCCGACCCCAAAGGCTGTCCGTAATAATCCGCAATCCGTAATCCGTCCCGAGGCCTCGGGACAATCCGCAATCCTATAACTATTTCCGGCTGAAAAAAGAACAAATCCGGCAGGCCGATGCCGTCGTGGTTTTGGGAATGTAGCTTTTCCACCTCGTTTTTCAGGTCGTAGCCGAAAAAACCGAAGAGCCAGTCCTGCTTTTTATCGTAAAAGTCCTGAAGATCGCGGAAGGCACGGCCGGCCGGCGCCTGAAACTGGTCAGCAGCGCCCGCGGCTACCAGGCATTCCCAGCTGCTGTGCCGGGCCTGCGGGTATTCGTTGCTGTCGAGATAAACGGCTACCGGGAAGTTATCTGCCCAGGCAAGCAATTTGTCCTTAATCGTTTGCAGGTTTTCAACGGCAAAGCCGGCGTGGTAACGTTGGGTTGCCATGTCAGATCGCGTTTATCCGGATTCCGGCCGGCCAGCCGAGGGTTTGCGCTTCTTCTATGCTGACTTTCCACAATAAAGCCCGCAGCTGCAGTAATTTATTGGTTGTCTCGCTTTTTCGGATGCCCAGTTCCATCCTGGACCCGGTATCGTTGTAAGCCTCGCTGTTCAATTCAAGGCCGAGTTTTTTAACGGCATTCATGACGTCGGGCATGAGCGCATAGTCGACGCTGATCTCAAAGTTGTCGCAAACGATTTTTTCCACTATCCGGGCCTGCCGGAGCGCGTCGGCGGCGCTTTCGCGGTAAGCCTGGATGAGTCCGGAAGTGCCCAGAAGGGTGCCGCCGAAGTACCGCACCACCACCACCACCACGTCCGTTAGTCCCGCGGCGTCGATCTGCCCCAGGATGGGCCGGCCGGCAGTGCCGGAAGGTTCGCCGTCGTCGTTGGCGCGGAAGCGGCTGCCGTCGAGCCCCAGCCGCCAGGCAAAACAATGGTGCCGGGCCTTGAAGTGCTCCTTGCGCAGGGCTTCCACATGCCCCATTGCCTCCTCTTCCGTGGCCGCCGGGCAGGCATAGGCCAGAAACTTGCTGCCCCGGTCTTTGAATTCACCGGTGGACGGCGCGGCGAGGGTGCGGAAGGAATCGGATATGGCAGACATGTGGGGGGCAAAGGTAAGGGCTTAAAAGGTTTTTGGACCGCCGCTACCGGACACGTTATTTTTGAGGCAAGGCGTCAGGGCTTGTCCAATTGTCTTTTTAAATAATAAGCCAACCCGAACCAGCAGGAAAAAAACACTATCGCTCCGGGTATCCAGCGCCAGTCTCTGACGAGGGGCGTATTGCCAAGAGGAATCAAACTGCAAATGCCTGCCAGCATGCCCAGGCCGAGAAGCAGTATGTTTCGCCGGAACCGCGCCGAATGATTCCAACTCCAGCCCATATCCCGGACATTTCCCGGGTCTTCCGAACAGAATAGCGAAACTGTAATACCGAAAAATAAAAAGGCAAAAGAAGGCATCATCACCGCGCTCTCAAAAGGCGCGGGCAGCCGTGCGGCAACCACAAAACCGGCAAACCCGGCGGCGGCTAAAAGGCCAAAAACCAACTGAAGGCGAATGGTAGTCTTGGGCTCTGTGCTCGGTCCGCCGTCGGTTTGCGTTTCAGCCGAATCGATTTGTGCGTGCGCCTCGCGGTATTTTTGATAAAATTTCCAGACGAAGCCGGCAAAAATGGGCGGCAACCACGCGCCAAACACCAAAAACAGGAAAACCTCCGGTATAAGTTCGGCATAGCTCAACACCGCGAGGCAAAGCGCCAGCCCGGCATAAACCCTGAGCAGGCGTTTTTCAACAGATGATGGCGGCTCATCCGCGTACTCTAACATTAAAACGTATGTGACAAAGCCGGCTGTAAGGAAAAATTGAAATCCGTTGGCATCTGGCAGCATGGTATTGCGCAAGGCGAGCAGCCATACGCCGAGCAGGATGGCGCCTTTTAAAAAATCGAAAGGCTTTTTTAATAAATGATAGCCGGGGACGTACCATAACGACAGCGATTGTACCAGCAGCGGAAACAACGTGTATCTCGGAATACTCAATGCCGCCAGCGCCCACACCACCGGCTTCAGATAATCGGTGGAACCAGTGCTGTGGCCATCGCGGTAATAAAAGGCGCAAGCGACGAAAAAAATCAAATACAGCATGGCGCGAAATGCGTAGGGCGTAGTAGCCGTGACATTGAGGTAGCGAAAGTAGCCATTCAACGGCGGAAATATTTTACACGCTACCGCGAACAAATAGTACTCCTGGGCTGTAAGGGAGCCGGGCATCAGGTCCAAAACAGCCTTGTACGTCCCCACCGCCCCGCCAAAGCCCCGGCTGCGCACGGCGGCTTCCGCTTCCCCGATTTTTTGATATGCCAGATTGTCTTCATAGCGTTGAAGCGCACCGTGCAGCAACGCATCGCCGGGCTGTTCCTCCAGCCCTTGCTTGATGTAATCGATGGCAGCCTGATAATTGCTGTCCAAATAAGCGTGGTAAGCGGCAAGTGCCAAATACCGGTTGAAACCCGGCAAAGGCAAGCCGGACAGATATTCCAGAAATGCCTGCTCAAAGCCCTCGCTTTTAAACTGATTGCCCAGGTCGGCAATAGCATCATAAAAATCCGGGTTTTGCGCAATGATAACCGACATCATCTGCAAGGCCCTGTCCAGGTCTTTTTGCGCTAAATACAGGCTGAGCAATGCCTCGTTTTTAAAATATTCTCCTTCCGTCGTTTGGGCAAACTGCAAAATCAGCGCCTCGGAGGCAGCCCAGTTTTCCTGTACGCGATAACATTCGTTCAACAGCTGAAATACATCGTAATCGGTGGGCAACTCATCCCACAGGGGCTTGAGTATGGCCTCGGCGCCGGCATAGTCGCCTTCCTTTACGAGTGCCAGGGCGCCTGCGAAATTTTCTTCCTGGATCGAATTCATGCCTAAATTTTTCCGTAAACGGAGCTATGATAAGATAAAGCCGGATAATCCCTCCCTTTTTTGCCTTAACATGTAAATAAAAATTTGCGTTCCAAACATCTCAACTGTTTCATTATCAGAAATATAAGATCAATTTAAATTTCAATAAATGTGTTGCCCCCCAGCGCAAACCCCGGCCGCATGCCCGAACTTCAAACTTCAAACTTTGAACATCAAACTATCGTATGCGCGAAGACTTTCTCCATTTCCTCTGGCGCTGGCGCCGCTTCGACGCCCGCAACCTGGCTACCTCCGACGGGCAGGCCCTTGAAATTCTGCATCCCGGCGAACCAAACCCCCATGCCGGACCCGATTTTTTCAACGCCCGCGTCCGCCTGGGCGACACCCTGTGGGCCGGCAACGTGGAAATCCATCTCAACGCCTCCGACTGGCTGGCGCACCGGCACGACGCCGACCCGGCCTACGACAACGTGGTGTTGCACGTGGTGCTTGACGAAGACCAGCGCCTGCGCCGGCCCGGCGGCGAACTGCTGCCCTGCCTGGCCCTGCGCGAGCGCATCCCGCCGCAATTGCTGGAAAAATATTTCCGCCTGGAACACGAGCGCGCCTGGGTGCCCTGCGAAAAAACCTTCGCCGCGGTGCCGGAAATCGTGCGGCTCAACTGGCTCGACCGCCTGCTGGTGGAGCGGCTGGAACAAAAAACCGAATCCGCGGCCAAGGTGGTGGAAGCGACGGGTCACAACTGGGAGGAGGCCTTTTACCGGGTGCTGGCCCGAAATTTCGGTCTAAAAGTGAACATGGAGCCATTCGAAGCCCTGGCCCGCTCGCTTCCCCTGCGGCTGCTGGCCAAACACAAGGATCAGTTGTTTCAGTTGGAAGCTTTGCTGTTCGGGCAGGCAGGTTTGCTGTCCGACAAGTTCGAAGATGAATACCCGCGCGCGCTGGCCAAAGAATACCACTTTTTGCAACACAAATATGGCCTGCAGCCCCTTTCCCCCGGGCAATGGAAATTTTTTCGCCTGCGCCCCGCCGGTTTTCCGACCCTGCGCCTGGCGCAGTTTGCCGCCGTTGTATACCGCTCGGCGCATTTGTTCAGCCAGGTGCTGGAAACCCGGAATACGACCGAAACGGAACAACTCTTCAGCGCGGAGATCAGCGAATACTGGCGATCCCATTTTCGGTTCGATAAAACTGCTGTACGTCAACCTAAACCACCGGGCCGCGAATTCGTACATTTGCTGCTCATCAATACCGTGGCGCCGTTCCTGTTCCACTACGGCCGCGCAAAAGGGCAACCCGAACTGCAGGATCGCGCCCTGCGATTGCTGGAGGGCCTTCCCCCGGAAGCGAATATCGTGGTGGACGGTTGGGCAAAACGCGGCCAACGTGCGGCCAACTCCAGCCAAACGCAGGCACTGCTGCATTTGAAAACGCATTATTGCGACGAAAAACGCTGCCTGGAATGCGCCATCGGTAATGCCATTTTACGCTGACCATGTCTCGTCCGTTCGCTCATTTTTTCTCCACCCTCGGGCATCCCTTGCTGGTGCCGACGTATGCCCTGTTGCTTTTGTTGTTAATTAACCCCTTTGCGTTCGGCGTCAGCAACCCCGGCGACGCCAAGGCAGTGCTGCTGCTGGTGTACGTATTCACCACCTCGGCCCTTATACCGGGCATCGGCATCGCCGTGATGAAGCCGCTGGGTTTTGTGAAAAGTCTGGAGTCGCCCGACCGGCAGGATCGCACCGGGCCTTATATCGTGACCGGCGTTTTTTACCTGTGGTTGTATAAAAACATTTCCTCGGGCGGGCAGGCGCCGCCCCTGTATACCGTGTGTGTGCTGGGCGCCACTATCAGCCTGTTTTTGGCATTTTTTGTCAATATTTTTACCAAGATCAGCGCGCACGCTTCCGGCATGGGCGGTCTGGTGGGCATGCTCCTGCTGACCAATTACGTATGGCCGGGCGCTACGTTCGCCATTCCGGTTTTTGGCGGTACCTTGCAAATGAGCCTTTTTCTCGCACTGGCCATCATGATCGTACTGGCAGGATTCGTAGGCTCGGCACGGCTGGCGCTGAAAGCGCATGTTCCGATGGATTTGTGGCAGGGCTACCTGGTGGGGTTTTCGTCGGTGTGGATCGCGTATTTCATTTTATTGTAAAAATGCCTGCCGGCTAAACGCCAAATTTAAAGGTCCGGAAAACCATCCCCCGCGCGTCAAACACCAGTATCCGCCCGGAAAGCGGGTCGCCTATTCCGGTGACAATTTTCATAACTTCGGCGGCCATCAGGGCGCCCACGATACCTGGCACCGGCCCCATGACGCCGGCGTCCACGCAGTCGGGCGCGTCGGCAGGCGCGTCGGGGTGCAGGTTTCGCAGGTTGGGTCCGCGTTGACCGTCGGGTCCGGGCAGATTGAATACGGAAACCTGGCCCAAAAACCCTGCTGCTGCGCCCCAGATCAGGGATTTTCCGAGTTGTACGCAGATATCGTTTACCAGGTAGCGGGTTTCGGTATTGTCGGAGCCATCGGCCATCAGGTCGAAACCGGATATTATTCCGGCGGCGTTTTCGGCGGTCAACCGGACAGGAATAGCCTGGATATCGATAAGCGGGTTGGCGGCGCCCAGCCTGTGCGCGGCCGCTTCGGCTTTTGGCCGGCCAACATCGGCGCCAGTGTAGAGTACCTGGCGGTGCAGGTTGGTGGTTTCCACCCGGTCGCCGTCGGCAATACCGATACGACCGACGCCGGCCCCGGCCAGGTAGGGCAACAGTCCGGAGCCGATACCGCCGGCGCCCACCACCAGAATGCTGCACTGGCGCAGTCGGGCCTGTCCTTCCAGGCTCCAGCCGGGCAGGGTCATCTGGCGGAGGTAGCGTTGCCATTCGTCTGGCGTCAGGGGGGGAACATTGTTTGTCATTTCAGATGCTGCGGCGAAGGTTTGTATTATTAATCTCAAAAATACTATTTGCCGGGCCTAAAAGCCGGTATCTTTAATCCGATTCTCAAGTCAATGTTTCCCGATCATCTGAAACATATTTGCAAATGAACTGGTTGAATGAACCCCTTTCGACAATTGACCGCCAGTGGCCGGCTGCCCTGCTTAAGAAAGCCGAAACCTTTCTGCGCCAGGGCAAGGTAGACGAATTGGAGGAAACCGGAAACGGCAATTGGATCGCATTCGTGCGCGACACAAAGGATTGCGACGTTCAAATCCGGTTGCTCGGCGCCGAAGTAGCCGGCTGTCAATGCGATTGTGGCGCCGATACAATGCCCTGCGAGCATGCCGCCGCCGCCATGTTGGCCCTGCGCGACCGTCTTGCAGGCGCACCGGCCAAAACCACGCGAAAAGCTAAAACTGCCCTCGAAAAAAAGCCTGCCCGGAAGAAAAAAGAAACGTTTGAAGACATCCTCAACCGGGTGTCGCACGACGAATTGAAGGCCTTTCTAAAGGAAGCTTTCGGTCGCCAGCGCGACTTCCGCAATATGTTCATGGCGCGCTTTGCCGAGCCTGACGATGCCCTGGGTAAGGCGGGCTATGTCAAACTGTTGAAAAATATCCTGCGCAGCGGTGTCAGCCGCTGGGGCTATATCGACGGGCGCGGCTTCCGGAAAATCGCCAAACCTATGAACGAGCTCATCAAACAGGCACACATTCAGATTGACAAAAAACAATTTCTTGGCCCCATGCATCTCGGGCAGGCCATGCTCGAAGAGATCAGCGAACAATTTACGACCGATTACGACGGCGGCGGCTACCTGCAGGGGTTTATCCACGAGGGTATTCAGTTTTTTAAAAAAATATTTCAGTCGGCAGATACGGCCCAAAGCCTGAAAAATGAACTTTGGAATTATCTGCTGGAGCAATGTCCCAAGCCCATTTATCTTGATTACGGCGGCACGTACCATGGGGAAATGATGGAACTTTTGGTGGTATATGCGCAGGCCGGCGAGCCTGAAAACCGCCTGCACCGCCTGCTGGACGAACAATTGCTGGCGCTGTCGGCGACCAGCCGGCAGGACTATCTCCGGGAGTTCCGGAAAAAGTACTGGCTGGGCTGGAAAATTGATTTGTACCGGCAGTTGGGACGCGTCGCGGAAATGAATGCCTTGGTGGACGCCAATTTACAGGTGCCCGAATTCAGGCAAATAAAATTGGAACAAACCATAGCGGACGAACGCTGGGACGCGGCGCTTGCGCTTATTAAGGAAGGTATTGCCCTGGCTATAGAGCAAAAACATCCCGGAACGGTCACCGAATGGAAAAAACAACTGTTGCGTATTGCCCAACTCCGCGGCGACCGGGAGCAACTCCGTGCCCAGGCACAGGAGTTGTTCCAAACGGACCGTTTCCGCCTGGAATATTTCAAGATCATAAAGAGCAGCTATGCGCCGGATGAATGGTCCGAGGCGGCGCGAACGATAATATCAGCCCTGGAAAAACGGGAGCTGCCCCCCGACTACCTGCTGCCGGTGCTGGAAGAAGAACAAGACTGGCCCCGTATGTTCGCCTGTATCCGGAGGGAAGGCCGTTTCGATATGCTGCTGCGTTACGAGCCCGTGATGCTGGAGCATTTCCCGCAAGAATCGGAAAAACTGTATGCCAGCTGGCTGCGGCAGACTGCCGAGCGGGCCTCAAACCGGGATGAATACAAACAGGTGGTTGCGCTGTTGCAAAACCTGGCCCAAAAATACCCGAACGGAAAAGAAAATACAGCCTCGCTGGTGCGGGAATTCCGCGAACGCTATAAAAGGCGAATGGCTATGCTGGAGGAAATGGATAAAATTAAATAACGTGGGCTTTAATTTAGCTTAAACGGCGCCACCATTTTAAATTCCGGGATACTGGCCTCGAAAAGGGACTGATCGTCCAAACGGGTCATCAGGTAAGTCCCTGACATTTTGCCAATTTCGGTATCGAGGTTGCAGAAGGAGGAGTAACCGTGTACCTCGCCTGGCCCCAGCACGGGTTGCAGGCCCACTACGCCGTCGCCTTCCACTTCGCGCATGGTTCCGCTGGAATCGACGATCACCCAATGACGGCGCAGGAGCTGAACGGTGTACGGGCTGCCGTTTTCGATGGTGATATGATAGCCGTAAATAAATTTCCCTTCCCGGGGATTCGAATGTGCCGCGAGGTATTCCGTTTCTACGCTAACGGTGATGTTGTTGGTGGTGAGCGTTTCCATCGTGGGAAAAATTACCTGGCAAAGGTGTGTAAAATGTAGCGTTCGGCGAAATTATTTAACGCTTTGCCCCAAGAAACGACAAAAAAGCCGAGGCCGGACGTTTCCGGCTCGGCTTATACGAAATTACTAAACACGGGTAATCTTTGTAGGGGGTTTATGAGGGTTTATGAGGGTTTATGAGGGTTTATGAGGGTTTATGAGGGTTTAGAGGGTTTAGAGGGTTTAGAGGGTTTATGAGGTTTAGAAGGTTTAGAGGGATTTGATGAACGACAGGACTTCCTTGTCGGTTTGGGGTTGGGGGGCGACGGGGAGGTTGGCATTTTGGCCCAGTTCCCAGGGTTTTTGCGCCAGCCAGTACTGACCGCCGGTCTTACTCACCACCACAATCTTCACCGGGTAGCCGACGGGCGCTTCGTCGAAGCAAAAGGTTGACGTATTGTCCTCCCCTTTCATTTCAGCCACGGAGCGGATGTTATCGAACACTAAAAACGCCCGGGTGTTGAGTGCGCTGAACTGTTCGGGAAGCGTAACGCAAAACTGCGCCGTTTGTTCGACGACGGGCCGGGCACAATTGCTCCAACCCAGTTGAGCGATGAGTTCGTAGCCGGTTTGCTGTACGCCGCCGCCGAGGGGCCATTCGGCCCAAAAAGCCGCGGAACCAGTGCCATTCCAGCCCGTGAGATTGTTTGCCCCGTCGGTTGCGCCGGTGAAAACTTCCATGCCCGACTGTACCGCTGGCGCCGGTATCTGAACTTTGATGTAGCGGCCCGGCAACAACTGTAACATTTTCCCCTGACAGGTCGCCTGTACTTGCACGGCGCCCGCGCTTTCGAGCATTTGCCCATTGGGCGTGGCAACGGTAGGCAAGCGACGGGCCATCAGATCGCCTTTGCTCAATACCGTGGTAACGGCGATTTTCAGGTCAGGGCAAGAACTGCAAGGGACCGGCGTACCGGCGTCGTCGGCAAACAAATTTTCAGTGTCTGCCAGAAACACCCGCACGCCGCTTGCAGTAGTTAGTGTTGTGTCCGGGATAGAGCCCCCGAAAGGAAATACCGTGTGGGTGGAAGGCCCCGGCGCCTGCTGAAACAACAGGCTGAGATCTTCCTGGGCAGGCGTGTAGGGAAGAAACTTCTCCACATCCTTGCGACAACCCCACACTGTTGTCAGTGTGCTTAGTAACAGGTATAGTAATGTTTTTTGCAAATGACTCATAAGCTTTACAGGTTTGCGGAATTATAATGTGGTTATATGGTTTCTGCAGACTTTCCAGGTTTTGAAAAACCTGGAAAGTCTAAACCGTATCACTTCGGAGATACGCCCTTTTTTTTGTCCGCTGCTTATTCATAAAAATTTAACTATTCCCCAAATTGCTGAAATCCGTTCCGGGGGCTTGTTCAATCCGCAATCCCTACTCCACATCCAATATTTTTGTTAAACCAAACCTGATTCCTCCGATGCCATACGATTGTTTCACAGGGTAGCCAGGTTTGGTCACCGGCTCCAGGATGTGCCGGTAATAAGGCTCGGCAAACAGGCGTGTTTTCGGGCCCAGGTGATAATACCACTGAATACTGCCCAGCAAGCTCAACCCTACACGGGGCTGGAACACATCGAACTGGCGTTTATCCGGGGTAAACCTGGCCGGTTTTCCGTCCGTATCCAGCATGCTGCCCCGTTTCCAGAACAATATATTGACGGAGCCGCCCAGGTTCAGACTGATACCGGTGGGGCCGTTGCGAAGTTCCAACGCTGCCTGGAGCGGAATGTCGAGCAGGCCGAACCGGTTATAGGTTTTGACGTAGTTGGCGCCGTATTCGATAACCGTATCCGTTACTGTCACCCACTGGCCGTTAACCAATTGTTGTTTGATACGAATTGTGGTGTTGATAAAGTTCGGATCGATGTATTCGAATTTTTCGGTAAACTGGTCGTAATGCAATCCGGTGCGAATGATAAAGTTTTCGGCAAACAGGTAGGACGCCCGTATGCCGGCATTAAAGGCGATTTCCTGCCGTTCGGTTTGAAGCCGGTCGGCTATATAATCTTTGTACTCGGGATTGCCGGTTTCGAGTGATTTGCGCACCAGTGAAGGCCCGGCATAAGCGTCGAGCAGCCATGCCTGGCGGTTGGTGTGAAAGTCGTAGCATTTTTTGGCTGCTTTCTTTTTACTCACTCCCGGATACGCCGAAGGCATTTCCGGTTCGCGTAGCCGGGTATCGAGCGCCGCCAGAGGGTGCGGCAACAGCTTTAGGGCATTGTTTTGGATGAGTAAGTCTGACGGTGCGGCGACAGCCGGTTGGTCGGTTTTCCCGGGCGTTTCCGGCTGGTGGTTCGCCGCGGCAGATGCCGGGGGGGGAGTGGCCGGGGAGGTTTCAGGAAGAAGGATGGAAGGGGCCGGCGTTTGCGCATACTTGCCGGCGCCTTTGTTGATGGATTGCGCCGTAGTTTTCGGGGTTTCCGGTGCAGAAACAGGGGCAAGAGCGGGTTTTACCGTTATGGGTTGTTGTGTCTGTTCATTTGCCGGAGCAGCCGGGATAGTTGTCTGCGGAAGCGCAGGTATTGCCGGCTGTATGGCCCGGGCGGGCTGCTCCGTTGCGGGGATAGTTTCCGCATGGGTAAAAGGGCGGCTCCAAACCGTCCAGATACCGGCCCCGGCCAGCCCGGCGGCCAGAAACCACAGGAAAAAACGGCGTTTCCGGCGGCGCAGCGCGCGCTCCACGTTGGGCCACACGAACGGCGGAGGCGGGACGTCCGCATCGTGCAGGCGCCGGTTCAACAGTTCATCGATGTTATTTATCGGGCGATCCATTTTTAAACTTCTATTTTAGGGCGTATTTGATGTAAAATTTCCAGTTGTTCGCACAGCCAGCGCCGGGCCTTGGTCAGTTGGGAGCGGGAAGTACTTTCCTGAATATTCAGCATTTCTGCCACTTCGCCGTGCGAATACCCTTCGATTGCCACGAGGTTGAACACCACGCGATAACCGTCGGGCAAGCGGCTGATCAGGCGCAGCAATTCGGCTTCCGACAGGTTCGATATAGCGTCCGGGTCGACCGGCGATTCCGGCAGGTGCTCGTATCCGCTGGATTCGTGATCGAACCGCTGCCGCTGGTAAGCGCGCAGGGCGGTATTCACCATGATCCGGCGCACCCAACCTTCAAAGGAACCCTGAAACTGGAATTGGTCCAGTTTCGTGAATACTTTGACAAAACCTTCCTGCAGGATATCCGCCGCATCCGATGTCGAGCGGGCATAGCGCAGGCATACCGCGTACATCTTGCCGGCAAACTGCTCGTACAATTGTCGCTGGCATTGCGCGGACCCGCGCAGACAACCCCGTATAAGTTCTTGTTCGCTCAAAAAATTCGGGCGGTTACGATGACGGCTTATGTTTGGCTTTCAGCACGGGGGCGGAATTGTCCCGAAGGTACGCCTTGAGGAGATACAAGGCAACGTTTTTTTGCTGCCTGTTCGTTTATTTTTTGCAAAAAATGGCGGAACCCACTCGTCCGACGACTCAAAGCCGTCGGACGAATAACTGTTTCTACTGCACCTCCTTCGGATAACAAACAAAATACTTGGTCACTTCCTGGGTGTACAGCGGCACGTCCGAACATTCGTCGATGGGCAGCACTCTGCCGTCCTTGAACAGGATTTTGATCTGCTCCTGGGTGTCGTCGTAGGCGCGGTTGCTTTCGCGGCCGTCGAAAACGAGGTGTTCCAGCGGGACAGTGGGGCCGAAAAAGAGAGCGGTTTTTTGCCGGATGGCGTCGATATATTCCGGCTCTACCGGTACGCTGCGCCATTCAAGGCGGAACAATTTCCGGTCGAGCAGGCCGGAGGACAGGTATGATAACACAAAATCGGCGGATTCGCGCCAGGCCTTGATGGCCGCCGCGATGTCCACGTCGTCGAGTTGGGAAAAATGGTCGAGTTGTTCCTCAACCAGAGGTTGCTCTGCCGGATCTCGGTATAAAAACCAGCGCAGGTGTTTCGAAGCTTCCAGTTCCACGCCGTTCAGGGCCAGCTCGCGGGCGCGGCGCAGGAGGTGGATGACCATGTGCTCCGCCGACACGTTGGTTTTGTGCAGGTACACCTGCCAGTACATCAGCCGGCGCGCGATCAGGAATTTTTCGATGCTGTAAATGCCTTTTTCTTCCACCACCAGTTCGCCTTCATGCACGGCCAGCATTTTGATGATCCGGTCGTAACCAATGACGCCTTCCGAGACGCCGGTGAAAAAACTGTCGCGGTTCAGGTAATCCATCCTGTCCATGTCGAGTTGGCCGGATACGAGCTGATGCAGGAATTTTTTGGGGTACCGGTCGGCGAAAATATCAATAGCCAGCGTCAGGCTTCCGTTGAAATGGCGGTTGAGCGCTTCCATGAACAGCAGCGACAGTTGCTCGTGGTGCAAATCGACGATGGTATGCTCCAGCGCGTGCGAATACGGCCCGTGGCCGATGTCGTGCAGCAGGATGGCCACGCAAGCGGCCTCCGCTTCTTCTTCTGTGATATCCGTTCCTTTACTGCGCAACAATTCTATCGCCTGTTGCATCAGGTGCAATGCGCCGAGTGCGTGGTGAAAACGCGTATGCAGTGCGCCGGGATACACGTAATGCGCCAGGCCTACCTGCTTGATCCGCCGCAGGCGCTGGAAGTACGGGTGGTCGGCCAGCTCGAGCAGCAGGCCGTGGGGCACGGAAACAAAACCGTAGACCGGATCGTTGAAAATTTTGAGTTTATTATTCATAGCATTTCTGCAAAGGTGCGAATTTGCAATACGGGTACGGTTTTGGAAGCATAATTTTTATGTAACGCCGTTTAACACCTACCTTCGCCGAATATTAAAAATCGAACATGGATAAAATCAAAATACTCTGGGCCGACGACGAGATTGACATGCTCAAGCCCCATTTAATGTTTCTGCAAGCCAAAGGATACGAGGTACTGACGGCTACCAATGGCCACGACGCGGTGGAAATTTACTTAGAACAGGCCAACGACATCGACGTTATTTTCCTCGACGAAAGTATGCCCGGCCTCACGGGCCTCGAAGCCCTGCCGAAAATCAAGGAGATCAACGCCCACGTACCCGTGGTGATGATTACCAAAAACGAGGCCGAACAGGTAATGGAAGAGGCCATCGGCTCCCAGATTTCCGACTACCTCATCAAACCGGTGAACCCGAACCAGATACTGCTGACCCTCAAAAAGATCATCGACAACAAACGCCTCGTGCGCGAAAAAACCGCGCTCGATTACCAGCAGGACTACCGTCAGATGTTTATGCAAATCACCGGCGGCCTGAACCACGAGGAATGGGTGGAGGCGTACAAACGTATCGTGAATTGGGAACTGCGTCTCGACGCCAACCAGGCCGAGGTGGGCGACATCCTCTCCCAGCAAAAAGCGCAGGCCAACACCGAGTTCTGCAAATACGTGGCGAAGAATTATTTCGACTGGGTGGATAAAAACAAAGAAGTCGGCCCCATCATGTCGCATTCGTTGCTGCGCAAACGGGTATTCCCCCATATCGCGCAAGGCGCCCCGACGATTCTGGTACTGCTCGACAACCTGCGCTACGACCAGTGGAAGGTCATCGAGCCGTTTATGAATGAAATGTTCCGGACGGAAAACGAAAGCTATTTTTTCAGCATCCTGCCCACGGCCACGCAGTACAGCCGAAACGCCATTTTTGCCGGCATGATGCCCGCCGATATCGAACTGGCTTTCCCTGACAAGTGGAAAAACGACATCGACGAGGGCGGAAAAAACCTCGCAGAGGATTTTTTCCTCGGCAAACAGATCGACCGCGTGTTCCGCAAAGGCATTAAATGGGATTATGTAAAAGTAACCAACGTGAACCACGGCAAGGAACTGAACGACAACATCCTGCACTACCTGAACAACGACCTGACGGTGATCGTGTACAACTTCATCGACATGCTCTCCCACGCCCGCACCGAAATGGAAGTGCTGAAGGAACTGGCCGGCGACGAGCGCGCCTACCGCTCGCTCACGCGTTCCTGGTTCCTGCACAGCCCGCTGTGGACGGCTCTGCAGCGCCTCGAAGGCCGCGACGTGCAGCTGTTCGTCACCACCGACCACGGCACCATTCGTGTACAATCGCCCTCCCGCGTGGTGGGCGACCGCGAAACCACCACCAACCTGCGTTACAAGGTGGGCCGCAACCTTCAGTTTGAAGCCAGGGACGTACTTGCCGTGCGCGAGCCCAAGCAGGCCGGGTTGCCCCGGCCCAATGTGAGTTCCACCTTTATTTTTGCCAAGGAAGATTACTTTTTCCTCTACCCGAACAATTACAACCAGTTCAACAACTACTACCGGAATACTTTCCAGCACGGCGGGATTTCGCTGGAGGAGATGATCTGTCCGGTAGTGCGGTTGAGGTCGAAGTGAAGCATGTATTTCAGGATTGTGTTCAGGCAAAGTCTTACAGAATTGGGCCGATACCCCTAAAGTTTATTTATTGTGATGTCTGCCTTTGGGCGAAGGCTATTCCCGCGATACCAGCGGGTATCCTGATCCGACGGATTTTATAAGAAAGTTCAGGCCCAAAAAATGAGCGTGTTCAGTTCTCAGTATCCAGCGGTCAGAATTGCCCTGATTGTCCAGGGGTTACGGACCACTGGACACTAAAAACAGAACACCTCTTTATTTACTGCACTTTCACCACAAACTCCGCCTCCGCATCCACGTCGCCCGTGGTGTCTGGATTAGCGGCGTCTTTATCGGGTTCGTGGCGCAGGGATACCTTAACCGTCCCGTTTGAGGCAGCGGCGGTTGTCCAGACGGTTTTCAGCCGGAATGGTTTGCCGTTGTCGTCGGTATCGGCGGCCGCTATGGTGAGGTTAGCGCCGCTTACGCTGTACACCAGCAGGTGTTCGGCATTCTCCGTCTCCACTTCTTCCGTGATGTCTTCTTCGGGCGTTTTGCTGCGGTCGTAAAAAAAGACCTGGCAGTTGAAAGTTTTACCGGCAGGTATGATAATCTCGTCGATCACGGGGGCCGCGCCGCCGTCGCCGTCGCGGTCGTCCCATTCGAACTCTTGTTCAAAACTTCCGTCGGTGGCTGTTAAATGCACGACGACGGTAGTGATCAGTTCCTGTTCGGTGTCCTTGTCCTTTTTACAGGAAACAAGAGCGATGGTCAGCAGCAGGGCTGCCAGGATGTGTACTTTCAAGAGTTGTGTTTGCATGACAAAATTGTTTCGGTAAAAAAATTTAAAATTGCCATCTCGCCCGAAGTCCGACATTCACTCCGGGTTCGTCGGCGAAAAAGCGGAAAAAGTTGAGGTACTCGCGATAGCGCCGGTTGGTCATGTTTTGGATGTTCAGGCCGATTTCCAGGGTTTGGCCCGCCGGATGATCCTCCGTTTTATACCCGAGCCGGAAGGTATGCGCCGCTTCCAGGCTGAACACGGTAAAGGCATCCGGGGCCGCTTTGAGCAGCCCTTCGGCCGGCAGGCGCGTTTGACACAGCACCGCGGTGGCCAGCAGCCGCACGTACGTTTCCCCCGCTTGCCCTTTGCTGCCAGGCTTTTGCCATTTCACGCCATATTGAAACCGGTCTGCCGGCATCAGCGGCAGCCATTCCTTGCGCTGTTTGTCTGAAGCCGGGTCATGCACCCGGCGGAATGCGCGCAACACCGACGCCCGGCCTTCCACCGACCAAGCGGAAAATACCTGCCAGGAAGCGCCGGCGTCGATACCCTGCAACACCGCGTTGTCCTGCCGGTAGCGGTACACGGGAAAAGCGCCGCGCACGGTAAGCACGGAGTCGGCGCTGGGGTTGAGATAAATAAAGTCCTGCACCGCGTTGCGGAAAAATGTCAGGGTAGCAGACAGCCGCGGCGCCTGCCATTCGAGGCTCAGGTTGGAATTCCAGGCTTTTTCCGGACGCATCCGGCGGTTGCCCTCCTCGTAGGTGGCGCTGCTGAAATGTACGCCCCGGGCAAACAGTTCGTACACATGCGGCGGCCGCCAGGCGTACCCGCTGTGGAGCGCCACCCGGCCATATTTGGCAAAATGATAGATGATACCGCCCGTGGCGGAGGCATTGCTGAAATGCACCGAGGTGTCGCGGGCGGTTCCCGGCGGCAGAAAAGTGCCCTCGGCATAGCTGACGTCGCTGCGGCGATAGTCGAAGCGGGCGCCGATTTCGTATTCCCAGGGATGGGGGTAGCGGCGCCAGCGCTCCAAGGCCCAGACGGAGCCTCCGTAGGTTTGAAAATCGGGGATGTAGCCGCCCCGGCCCACGTAGTTCAGCTGCTGGATGCCCTGAATACCGATGCCGCCTTCCCAGTGTTGGATGGGGAAATGTTCGAGGGCTACGTCGAGGGTGTTCGACCAGAGGCGAAACGAGATTTGCGGTTTTTCGGCCGCGCTGCCCGTTTTACGCACCACATCGTACTCGCGGCGGTAGTTGTACTGAAAGCTGTACTGCCCGCTGAGTTTCCATTTTTCCGACAGGCGTACGCCGGTTTTATATTGCAGCAACTGGTGCTGAACGGATTGGTATGGCCGGCCGATGCGATAGGTAAAAGAGTCGGCATTTTGCAAGGGCACGTCGCTTTCGATGGCCCGGCGCAGGTCGGTGAGGTTGCCCGTGTGGGCCGCGCGAAGCACGCCGAGGCGCTGGGTGAAACGGGAAGCGGTTACCTGATGCGTCCAGCGGCCCGATTTCCAACCTGCGAGCGCGGAGAAATCGAATTCGGCGGCGGCCGTATTGCCCAGCCAGTAGTCCGGCGCGCGCAGGGCGCCGCTGCGTTTGGCGGTGCCCTGCAAGCGGAATGTGAGTGAGCGCCCCGGCAAATGCCAGTCGAGCGCGCCCGAAGCCACGCCGCCCAGTCCGTTGGAAAAACCGCCCAGGCTGAGCCAGCCGCCGATGCCGGCATTCCGGCGCAGTTCTGCGGGCTCGAGTACGATGGCGCCGGCCATGGCGCCCACGCCGTATCGTACGCCCGCCGCGCCTTTCACCACGCTGATGCGGTCGGCTGTAAAAGGATCGATTTCGGGCGCGTGTTCGGCGCCCCATTGCTGTCCTTCGAGGGCCACGTTGTTGGCAATGATGGCAATCCGGTTGGAATGTAACCCTTGTATGACCGGTTTGGCGATAGTTGCGCCGGTATTCAGCAGGGTAACGCCTGGCAGTTTTTTCAACGTTTCGCCGAGGTTGACGCCCTGCGTGGCAGCCAATTCGTTACCGGATACCGACACCGCGGCTTGCGCAGGCGCTGCCGCCACGGATTTTTCCGTCACGATCACTTCTTTCAGCACCTGGCTGTGGTGCAGGTAGAATTCGAGCAGCGTGTTTTCCGTCAGGCGCACCACCCGCGTTTCGTGGTCACATTCGACGTGTTTGACCGTGACGGTATAAGTAGCGCCTTCGCAAAGATCGGGTACGATGAAGTAGCCGTTTTCGTCGGAAACGGCGCCCTTGTCCGCCTCCTGTACGAATACGGAGGCGAAAGCCAGCGGCTCGCGGGTATCGTCGTCCATAATTTTGCCGCGCAGGGCTATGTGGCAGTCCTGGGCAAATACCGGTAACGCTGTACACGCGAGCCAGCAAGCGCCCCAAAAACGGGCTTTGCCAGCAATCATAATGAATTAATTAAGGATGGGAAAAAGTGGTGCGGCAGTTCAGGCAACTGCCGGCGGCGGGCCCCTCAAACGAACGGCATCGCCGTAAACGGGACGATATGCCGAGGGCATGGCCGCTGTTTCCCTGTTTTCTGCCGGCGCAGGCAGCGGGGAGAATACCGGCACGCAAACGATCTCCGGTACAGCAAAAATGAACGCGCACACCGAACAATCTTCGGGAGTATAGCGCTCGTCGTGCAGGTGTTGGGCATTGCCCTCATGGGTCGCTTCGCAAACGGGCACATCATGGTGCTCGTGATGCATACACAGGCTGTGCGCGGTTTTCACCGACCACGATACTACGAAAACCAGGGCCAGCAGCCCGGCTTTGATGTGCGTGTGTATGGTTTGCGTCTTCAAATTGAAGTGTACAAACGGTTTTTGGATTGAAAAGTTGCCAATTGGAAGGCCAACAGTTAAAATGACAGGCGAAGATATGCACAAATACCCAATAACCAACAAGGAATGTCCAATGTCCAACTCCTTGCACATTTGGGCATTGGACACTCCTTGTTGGCAATTGGGTATTAAACAAGAGGCCCGGCAGCGGTATCGCTGCCGGGCCCCGGAATATGGACGAAATGATTCGATTTTACGCCCTGCGGCTCTGGTCTCCGATTTTTTCGTTGGCATGATCGGCCAATTTTTCTTTGTACCGCACCAACTGGCGTTTCAGGGTATCCACGGAGGCGTCAATGGCCGATTCGAAAGTTTTGCCGGTTTTTTTGTCCATCAGCCAGCCTCCCGGCACATGCATTCTGATCTCTGTGATCTTTTCCTGGATTCTGCCCCCGTTGTCCTGGAGTTTGAGAATAATTTCGACTCCTTCAATTCGATTAAACATCTTACCCAGTCTGTTCACTTTTTTCTCCACATAAGTCTGCAACTTGGCATCGGCGTGGAAGTGCACGGATTTCACACTAATGTTCATACGCACAAAAATTTAATGGTGAATAAATTAAATTTTACCTTGTAATTGTTTGGCACTATTTGGGGCGCGCCTGTTGTTTAAATTGCAAAGCCAATTTTACAAGCTATTAAAATACTGTGCAAATTTTCTGCGCAAAATTTATTTAGCGCGCGCTGACGGCCCCGAACCGGTATTATTTTGCCCGGAAACGGGATAGCAATGTACCTCTAACGAAGGAACCTTGCACGGCGTTGATTGTTTAGCATGGTATTGCATCCGGTTAGCAAAAATCGATTTTTACTTCCGACTTTTGTACAAAACTTCAAACGCATGACAGAGGTTGTCAACGTGCCCGCCCAAACCGCCCAACAGCGGCAATTCATAGACGAAATCTTTCGCCGCCAGCGACAACACCAGTATGCCGCGGCCAGGTCCACAGCCCGCGAACGTATTGCCAAACTACGCCGTCTGCACGAGGCCATGCTGCGCCACCAGGAAGCCACGCGGGCAGCTTTATGGGCCGATTTTCGCAAACCACCGCACGAGGTAGATATTTCGGAAACGATCTGCGTGAACAGCGAGATCCGGCATGCCATCCGTCACCTGGCGTCGTGGATGGCGCCCCGCCCAGTAGGCGTACGACTGCCCCTGTTGGGGTCTTCGGCTACCGTTTACCACGAGCCTAAAGGGGTGTGCCTGATTCTTGGCCCCTGGAATTTTCCTTTCAACCTCAACCTGATCGCCCTGGTGGGCGCCGTGTCAGCCGGCAACTGCGTGATCCTCAAGCCCTCGGAATACGCGCCGCACAGTTCGGCCCTCCTAAAAAAGATCGTGGAGGAGTGTTTTCCGCCGGAAGAGGTGGCGGTGGAGGAAGGCGATGTGGCCGTGGCGGAACAGTTGCTGAGCCTGCCCTTCAACCATATTTTTTTCACCGGCAGCACGGCCGTGGGCAAAATTGTGATGACGGCCGCCGCCAAACACCTGGCCTCGGTCACGCTCGAACTCGGCGGCAAAAGCCCCGCGGTGGTGGACGAAACCGCCGACCTCGACCGGGCTGCCTCCCGCATCGCCTGGATCAAGTGCCTCAACGGCGGCCAAACCTGCATCGCGCCCGACTACGTGCTGGTGCAGGAATCGGTACACGATGCGTTTATTGACAAACTTAAAACCTGGATCCGGCATTTCTACGGCGCCACGCCGGAAGCCCGGCAACAAAGCCCCGACCTGGCCCGCATGATCCACGACCGGCATTTCCGGGCAGTCAAACACCTGCTCGACGATGCTGTAAGCCGCGGCGCCCATGTCGCCTTCGGCGGCCACACCGACGCCGTAGGCCGGTACATCGAGCCGACCGTCCTGACCGCGGCGCCGGAAGAAGCCGCGATCTGGGAGCATGAAATTTTTGGCCCGCTCCTGCCCGTTCGCCCTTATCAAACCCTCGACGACGCCCTGGCCTACATCAACGCCGGCGCCAAACCTTTGGCCCTGTATCTGTTCAGCCGCCGGGAGAAACATATCCGCCAATTTATCGCCGAAACCCGCGGCGGCGGCGTCAGCATCAATGAATGTGCCTTGCAGTTTTTCAACCCCGAACTGCCTTTTGGCGGACACAACGCCAGCGGAATCGGTAAATACCACGGGGAAAGCGGATTTATGGAGTTCAGTAATTCGCGCAGCGTGGCGCGGCAGCACAGCCCGGCGCCAACCACGAAGTTGTTTTTGCCGCCGTATGGGTCGAGGCTGATGAATCTGTCGTTGAAGTGGCTGTCGCGCTGGCTATGATTTGTTGATTTGAGGGCCCCAGCGCTTGGCCGCTCAAATCAACAAATCAACAAAAAAACAACCCCCGTCCGGAGTAGCCGAGGCCCGGACGGGGGTGTTGTTTTATGCAGTATTGAGATAACGCTTATTTGGTGTCGGCCACCGCGGAGGCGCCCAGGGAAGTGACGGGTTTGTATGCCCAGCTCAGTTGTTCCACCGCGTTGCCTACAGTCAGGTTAACCGACTGTTTGCCGGCCGGGGTGAGGCTGATGATGGAGTTGCCTTCGGCGCCGTTTTCCTGTACGTCTTTCGCCCAGTTGACTTGATAGGCCTGTACTTTGGCGTGCAGGGTTTCGTCGATCGTTGAAGCGGTCAGGGTGGTGGTATTTACGCCTGCCACAAAGTGGGTGGCGAGGTGGTTGCCCTGCTTGTCGAACACGGCGATATGGTAGCTTTTGAAATTTTTGGTAAATCCGCGACCGGTGTTATACAGCACGGCGTAGTTTTCCCGCGTTTCGAAAGCGGCTACCGGCTCCGGGTAAACCGGCATGCGGCTGTAACGGGCGCTTTCTTCGAGCATCGGAAGAAACTGGTAGTATTCCCAGGCCAGGCGTTTGGCTTTCGGCGCGGTAGCGCGTTTTTCCATTTGCGCCTGCAAGTCGTCGGCACTGAAGGTGTAGGGTAGGCCGGCTTTCGGGAACTGCGCCAGGAAGTCCTGAAACGTCGGTTCGTCCGGGTTGCCGTTGTTGTTGACAGAATTGTTTGCGTTCATGGGAACGAGGCAAACAAGGAGAAAGACCGGGATTAAGAAGATTGATTTCATTGTAAAGATCGGTTTTGGTTTTTGTTGTGTGAGTATGTTGAAGCGGCTACTTTCTCATTTATTCTGGCCGGAAAGTTTTGCCGCGGGATTAAAAAAACCTGCAAGGAGAATCACTCGCTTGCAGGTTTATTTTCAAACCACGTGCCAAAAACGACCTGCCTATGTTTTTTTAACTTTTGAAGCCTTGCCGGAGGCTTTTTTTACCGCGACCGGGGTATCATTTCCGGCCATTAGTGTCGGCAAGACGCCATTCGCTGCTCCACGAACGTAAGTCCCCCAGGTTAAATTGTTTCCACCCTCTTTGTGGCCGAGGGCTTTTTCGATGGCCAGGTTCGCGGCATTTTCCACCACCCATTCAAAGTTTTCTTCCCCTACCGAATGCACGTCGGCATCGGGGGCCGGGTTGCAAAAATCGATCGCGTAGGGAATGCCGTCGCGAATAGCAAATTCAACGGTGTTGAAGTCGTAACCCAGCGCCTCGTTTAGTCGCAACACGTAGTCGTGCATCAATTCGCGCAGGGCTTTAGGCACTTTGTGATCGGCCACATAACGGGTGTGGTGCGGGTTGCGCGGCTCGTAGTCCATGATCCGCACCTGTTTGCCGCCTAAGCAATAGCAGCGGAAATAGGAGTCGAAGTCGATGGCTTCCTGGAGCAGCATGACCAGGGTGCCGGTTTCGTTGTAGGCGGTAAAAAACTCGTCGAAATTGTGCACTTTGTACACGCTTTTCCAGCCGCCGCCGGCGTGCGGTTTCATAAACAGGGGAAATCCGCCGAGGTATTCGGTCATTTTTTCCCATTCGAGCGGGTACTTCAGGTTGCGGAAACTTTGTCCGCTGGTGTCGGGTGGCATTTGTTTGGAGGGCAGCAACACGGTGCGGGGCACGGGTACGCCGATTTTGGTGGCCAGGCAGTTGTTGAAGTACTTTTCGTCGGCGCTCCACCAAAAGGGATTGTTCAGAACGGCAGTGCCGTTCAACGCGGCGTTTTTCAGATAAGCGCGATAAAAAGGCACATCCTGGCTGATCCGGTCGAAAATAACCGCGTACGGCGTGGGTTCGCCCTGCATCAGTTCTTCCACCAGGGCGCGTTCCGCATGTACGCCTTTTACATTTTTACTGTTGATCCGCTCGACAACAGCCTCCGGGAAACTATTCTCCTTGCCGTGTAAAATTCCGATTTTCTTCATTCGTTTTGCGTTTTGAATCAATAAGGTACGGTTTAGGTAGTTTATGGGGTTTAGATGGTTTAGGGCTGCCAATATACATAAGAGGATTATTCCGTATGTTTTAATCCTCGATAATATCGCTGATTGCCGGTTTTTGCGTTTTACGCTGCACTTTTACTTCTTTTTTAATAGTCTGTAGTTTCACCTCCTGTCCTTCAAAGCGGGCATAAAGCGATACCTGGAACTCCCCGGTTTTTTGATAAACGTATTTTAATTCACCGTCGGTGAAAGTCCGGCGGCCGCTGCCGTCGCCCGGATCGAGTTCATACGTGGCCCCCTGGGCGAAATTGGTCATGCGGAATACGAAGGGCTGGCCCACTTCCGGATATTCTTCGTTTCGGGTCACCAGTTCGCCGGTAATCTTCTGGATCGGCGCCGAAACGGCTTCGGGTGCGGCGTTGTTTTGTGCGCCGGACTGTACCATCGAACGTTCGTCGGAGCGGGAGTCCGTATTTTTCCGGCCAAATTGCAGCGCCAATAAACCCGCCACGCCGATCAGCGCCACGAGCGCCAGCAATATGAGTTCCCGGTTTTTGCCGGTGGGTTTTGTCGTTTGTTCGGTCATAATATTCGTTGAATTGGTTACGTATTCCCCGTTAAATTGGCACAAAAATACAACCTCTGGCCCACACCGCCCGATATTTTAGAAAATGCGCTTACTTCAAACCGATCCGGTAAAAATCAGGGGCTTTGAACCACAATAAGCGGCGCTTGTTCCTGCATCTGACCATGACGCTTCTCCGAGCCGACACGCTGAACTTTATCCGCAAGATCACGCTGCGCCGCGGCTGGAATTTTGCCAAAGTGCTCACGTCCTATTACCTGACCCGCCTCCTTCGCCGGCCCATTCAATGGGGCGTGCCGGTAACCCTGAGCATCGAACCCACCACCGCCTGCAACCTGCGCTGTCCCGAATGTCCTTCCGGCCTGCGTTCGTTCACGCGGGCCACCGGCAATCTGAAGACCGATTTTTTCCGGCGGCTCACCGATGACTTGCACGCCGATCTGTTGTACCTGTATTTCTATTTTCAGGGCGAGCCGTATTTGCATCCCCAATTTCTCGATATGGTGCGATACGCCCACGACCGGCGCCTGTACACCGTGACCAGCACCAACGGACATTTTCTCGACGATGAAAATGCCCGCTGCACCGTGGAATCCGGGCTCGACCGGCTGATCATTTCCGTGGACGGAACCACCCAGGACACCTACGAACAATACCGCAAAGGCGGCAACCTCGATCAGGTACTCGACGGCGCCCGGCGCCTCGTGGACTGGAAACGCCGCTTGGGCGCCGGCCACCCGCACATCATATTCCAGTTTCTCGTGGTGCGCCCCAACGAACATCAGATTCCCGAAATTTTCCGACTCGCCCGCTCCATCGGCGTCGACGAGGTGCAACTGAAAACGGCGCAGGTGTACGATTACCGGCACGGTCATCCGCTCATCCCAACGCAGGGACGTTATGCCCGGTATAAGGCCGGGCCGGATGGCGTGTGGATGCCCAAACACGCCCTGCACAAGCATTGCTGGAAGCTCTGGCACGCCTGCGTCGTCACCTGGGACGGGCTGGTTGTGCCCTGTTGTTTCGACAAAGACGCCCTGCATCGCCTCGGCGACCTGAAAAAGCAGCGATTCCGCGATGTGTGGCGGGGTGAAGCCTACCGGCATTTCCGGCAAAAACTGTTGAAAGGCCGGCAGGAAATTGACATTTGTACCAATTGCACCGAAGGATGCCGCGTTTATCTTTAATATGTTTTACCCTGTTACATTTTTAAAAATAACGCTTGCGCTATCTTCCCCCCTGCCGTTATGTGCAAACTATAAACGCCCGGTGGAAAATGATGTACCGCCCTTTTCAACGGACCGGCGCCGGCTTCCCATTGCCATTGCTCCACCAAGCAGCCCGTAAGGTCAAATATCTCCGCGCTGATTTTTTTTGAAACGACGTCCGGGCCGGTTTGTATCGAAAGCCATTCGGAAGCCGGATTAGGGAACAGGGAAAAAGAAAATGCTGATGGTGCCGGGGAAACAGCTCCACTCACGAGGTGTGCAATCTGCCGAATCGTACTGTCGAACCGGATTTCCAGAAAAGGTTTGATCCCGAAAGGCGAATGGCCGTCGACGGTTTGGTTGAAGCCGTCGTGAAAATCGTTCATCGTATAGCCGTAGTCGAGCGTCCGGTAGGAATCTTCCGCGGCGGCAGGTATGATGAGTTGGTGCAAATAATTGATTCGGGGAAAAATGGAATCCGGATGCACAATGAAGCGGGTGATCGAATCGAGGAAGTGGATATACCGGTTGCGAAAAGCGGGTACGGCCAGCAACTTGGATGCCAGCGGGCGAGGGTCTGAAGGATGGTGCCAGGCGAGGGCATTTCGTTTTGCCCAGTCTTTGCCCAGCCAGTCGATGCCGAAGGTGTTGTCGGTATCGAAGGTGATGAACTCGAAGCGTCCGGTAGCGGGATTGTCGTAGAGGTAGTAGTTGTTTTTATTGTAAAAATAGTCGTCCCAGTTGCCGGTGGCCACGTCGATGGCAAAGGCTTTCAGCACCCCGTCGATGTTCAGGATTTTGCCGATATTATCTGAGAATGTGGCGTCTGCCGGCTGGTGCAGCGCCGTGATCAGCGTTACCAGGCGGGAATAATCGTCTTCTTTTTCGTTAGTAGCCAGTTCGTACGCGCGCGTTTCCGGATCGTGCAGGATATTTTTATAGGTTTGCTGTCCGGAAACGACAAGCGCCTAAAAACAACAGGAATTAATTACCACTTATGTTATCGAAACTTAGCGCCTGGATACTGAAAATATGGGGCTGGAAAATTACCGGCCAATACCCCTACGACGTGCCCAAGCTGGTGCTGGCCGTGGCGCCGCATACCTCCAACTGGGATTTTCCGGTAGGCGTGCTGGTCAACAGCGCCGGCCGCATCCATGCCAATTACGTGGGCAAACACACCATTTTTCGCTGGCCGTTCGGCATATTTTTCCGCTGGCTGGGCGGCATCCCGGTAGACCGCACTAAAAAAGGCGGCAATTTTGTTTCGGCCACCGTCGAAGCCTTCAAGCGCAACGAACGCATGCACCTGGTCATTTCTCCGGAGGGTACGCGGAAAAAAGTGCCCAAATTGAAAACCGGTTTTTACCATATCGCCCGGCTGGCCGGCGTACCCATCGCGTTGTGTACTTTCAACTGGCCCAAAAAAGAAGTTTTTTTCGATCCGCGGTTATTTTACCCCACCGGCGACGAGGCAAAAGACATCGAATTCATCTGGAATTACTTTAAAGATATTCCGGGAAAAAATCCGGAGCAGGGGATTGGGTAGAAGCTGTCTCATAAGTCAATGTCCAATGACCAATTTTCAAGTCTTATGAGACAGCCACCACTGCCTACTGCCCCCGGGCTTCCACATAAAAATTTTCATCCACCAGTATTTCCACTTTTTTCCGAAGCTGGCAGGGGCTGCTTTTCCAGTCGGTAGTGGGATAAATAAATTCGTAAACGCCCGGACTCAGCGTCACTTTTACCGGCATGTCGAATCCTTGCACGCAGTTGGCCCAGCGGTATTCGACCTTGCCTTTGGAGCGCCGGTACTCCAGAACGGGTATCGACGTGTTTCTCAGATACTGGTCGAACACCTTTTGCAGATTCTTCCCCGAGTGCTTGATGATGTACGCTTCCACGTCGGCGCCGTCCACGGTTTGGTGGTAAAAATCGCGGTTCAGTCCGCGCAGTATGGCCCGCCATTTTTCGTCGTCGTCTACAATTTGCCGGATGGTGTGCAGCACGTTGCCGCCTTTGGAATACATATCGACGGAGCCTTCGGCATTGACGCCGTAGACGCCGACGATGGATGCTTTATTTTCGATTTGCTTCCGGCAGCCCCGGATATAAGCGGCGCCCGCTTCTTTTCCAAACATGAACTCCGTGTACAACCCTTCGCTGTAATTGGTAAAACTTTCATGAATCCACATATCGGCAATGTCGCGGTAGGTAATGTTGTTGGCAAACCACTCGTGGCCCGATTCATGGATGATGATAAAATCCCATTTTTTGCCCCAGCCGGTGCCCGACAGGTCGGTACCCAGGTAGCCGTTCCGGTAGCCGTTGCCGTATGTGACCGAGCTTTGGTGCTCCATGCCAAGGTAGGGCACTTCCACCAGTTTATAGCCGTCCTCATAAAACGGGTAGGGCCCGAACCAGTGCTCGAAGGCCCGCAGCATGGGTTTCACCTGCTGAAACTGCGTTTTGGCTTTCTCCAGGTTTTCGGGCAGCACGTAATAGTCCAGCGTTAACAGGCCCTTTTCACCCTGGAAAGTATCGGCAAAGTGGGTATAATTTCCGACATTGACGTTCACGCCGTAATTGTTGATCGGGTTAGCCACGAACCATTCGAAAGTGCGGGTGCTGTCGGCGTTCTGTGTGACCCGCCGCAGGCGTCCGTTGGAAACGTCCATGAGTCCGTTAGGAACAGTGATGGCGATAGCCTGGGAGTCGGGTTCGTCGTAGGCGTGGTCTTTGCAGGGCCACCACACGCTGGCGCCGAGGCCCTGGCAGGAGGTAGCGATAAAGGGCTGCCCGGCGCCGTCTTTCGACCAGCTGAAGCCGCCATCCCATGGCGCGCGTTTGGCCGTGCGGGGTTTGCCGGAATACCACACGGTGAGCGCCTCGCGGGCGCCTTGTTTTTGTTCTTTTTTTAATTGGATAAAATAGGCATTAGTTCCTGCCTGTTCTACCTCCAGCGTATGACCATCCTGTTCCACCCGTTCGATTTTCAGGGGAGCTTGCAGGTCGATTTGCAGCACCTGATTCGACTGCAAAACGGTGTAATACACTTCATTGTGCCCCGAAATACTCCTGGTGGCGGGATCAATGCGCACATTCAGGTTGTAAAACGACAAATCCCACCAGGCGCGCTCAGGCGTGATGCTCCCGCGCAAGGTGTCGTCGCGGGTAAAAATGGCGCCGGGCGCCTGTGCCTGCATAAAATGCGGCAACACTACCAACAGAAGCGTGCCCAATTGCGCGCCATGACTCTTGAAAAACCTGCCCGCCCACTGGCCGGCACATAAACCTTCATAAAGCATATAAACTTTCTAAACTTTCTAAACCTTCATAAACTTTCTAAACCCTCTAAACCCCATAAAATCAGTGTTTTTCCGACACAAACAGCATAGTATCCACTACCGGTCTTCCGTCCAGGGAAATCGTTACCGGCAGATTGCCGAACACGTCGTGCGGATAGTGCAGGCTGTCGTACCCGAAGGCGATCAGCCAGTGATTGCCTTCGGGCACGCCGGTAATGCAGCCGCGCGCATCCTTGCCGGTTTTAAATACCTTATCGAAGTATTCCGGTTTTTGAAGATAGCCGGGAAAAGAGTCCGCGTTGAATTTGACGTACACCGTGGCGTCGGGAATGGGAAAATAGTGGTGCGAGGTCTGCACGCAAATTTTCGTGTCGAGCGGGAGGGTATCAGGATAAGAATAGCAGCCCTCAGAAAGGGAGAACAGGAGTGCTGCCCATGCGGGTAAAAGGAGATATTTTTTCATGACGAAGCACCTGATAATTGTATGGTTAAACGGAGCGTCGAAGGTAAAACTTTCAGCCCCGCAGAAAAGTATTTTCAGGTGTTGAAACAGCAATTTTACGACACAAGTTTATTCCAATTACTTTTACGCCCAATCTAACTCAAAACTCAAAACTGTAATAAGTGGGAATCAAAGTATTTGCCCCGGCTTCCATTGGCAATGTCGGCGTTGGGTTCGACATCATGGGCATGGCTCTCGAGCGCCCGGGCGACGAGGTGATCGCGCGGAAAAGCGACACGCCCGGCCTGCGCATTGTCAAAATCACCGGCCATAGCGGTAAACTTCCGTATGAAGTGGAAAAAAACACTGCCGGCGTGGCCGCACTGCGTTTTTTGGAACATATCGGCGAAGCGGGCCGGGGCATCGAACTCGATATTCACAAAAAAATGCCAATGGGCAGCGGGCTTGGCAGCAGTGCGGCCAGCGCGGTAGCCGCCGTATTGGCCGTAAGCGAACTGTTGCGAACCGGCCTGAGCAAACGTGAACTCCTGCCGTTCGCCTGTGCCGGCGAGCAAGTAGCCTCCGGGGGTTTTCACGCCGACAACGTGGCGCCCTGCATGATCGGCGGCATCGTGCTCATCCGCGACAACGCCACCCTCGACGTACATCGCCTGCACGTGCCGCGCGGACTGTACGCGGCTGTCGTTTATCCACACCTTGAAGTGCTGACCAAAACAGCCCGCGCCATCCTGAAACCAGATGTGCCGCTGGCTTCCTACGTGCGCCAGAGCGCCAACATCGGCGGCTTTATTGTAGGTTTGTTCAACGGCGACATCGAACTCATCGGGCGCAGCCTGCGCGACGAGATCATCGAACCGCAACGGGCGGGCCTCATTACCGGCTTTTACGAGGTAAAAGAAGCGGCCATGTCTGAGGGGGCGCTGGGATGCAGCATTTCCGGCTCCGGCCCCTCGGTTTTTGCGCTTTGCGCTAATAGTTTGATCGCGGAAAACGTAGGGCAGGCGATGCAAAAGGCTTTTGCCCGGCATGGGGTGGAAAGTCAGGTGTATTTGTCGGCGGTGAATCAGGAAGGGGCGATGGTGCAGTAAATAGAGAAAATATCCATATTGATTATTACTTTCACGCCGTCTTTTGTTTTCGTCAGATCGCCAAAAGGCTAATCGCATATTTTTTAACCAATTCAAACTTTGTATGAAGCAGCAATTACTCACATTGCTCCTGACCCTTTTTATCGTGGGTAGCGCCCTGGCGCAACGCACGGTCAGCGGACGGGTAACGGAGCAGGCAGGCGGCGAACCGCTCATCGGCGCCACTGTAATCGTTAAAGGTACCAGCACCGGTACTACCACCGACGTGGACGGCCGCTACACCATCCGCGTCAACAATGACGGAGATATTCTCGTGGTCAAGTACACCGGCTTTCGCGGACAGGAAATCACCGTCGGCAATCGTTCCGCCGTAGACATTATCCTTGAGCCAAACGACGAACTCATCGACGAGGTCGTGGTCATCGGCTACGGCAAACAGATCAAATCGACCCTCACCGGCAACATCGCCAAAATAGGCGGCGAAAACATAAAGGCAATGCCGGTTGTCTCAGTCGAGCAAGCACTTCAGGGCCAGGCTGCCGGTGTATACGTAGAAAGCGCCAACGGCAAAGTAGGCGGCGCCATGCGGGTACGGGTGCGCGGGGTAGGTTCTATCAATGCCGGCACCGAGCCGCTGTACGTGGTGGACGGCATTCCGCTATCCAAAGACGCGCAGAATACTTCCGGCGCGCCTATGAACCCTCTGGCCGACCTGAACTTCAACGATGTAGAGTCGATTGAAGTACTGAAAGACGCCTCCGCAAAAGCCATTTACGGCGCCCGGGGCTCCAATGGCGTGGTGCTCATCACAACTAAATCGGGTCGGAGCGGCAAATCGCGCGTGGAACTGGACCTGCAGATGGGTACCACCCAACCCACCGGCCGTCGCGAATTCCTGAATGCCGCCGAATTTATCGAACTCTTTACCGAGGCTGCCAATAATTCGGACGATATTGAGGGCGTACCCTACGACGACCCGATCTCCTGGACGACATTCGTGCAAAGCCGTTTTCGCCGTTACGATGGCCATACCAACTGGGAAGAGCGTGTCGATCAGACCGATTGGCAGGAAGAAGCGCTGCGCACCGGCCGTATCCGCAACGCCACCCTGTCGTTCAGCGGTGGCAACGACAAGGTACGCTATTTTGCCAGCGGCAATATCGGCCTCAACGAAGGCGTACTGGTGAGCAACGAACTGGAGAAAAACGGCGGACGCCTCAACCTCGACTTCGACGCCACCAAACGCCTGAAAGTAGGCGTCGGGCTCAGCCTGGCCCGCACGTTCACCCGGCAGGTATCGAACGACAACGCCTTTTCCACCCCGCTGCAATTGATCGCCCTGGCGCCCATCACGCCCAAACGCGACGAAGACGGCGTATTGTACGACCGCCCTGTGACCACGTACTACAACGGCCTGATCGATATGGAAGACGGTCAACGCAAAGTACACAGCCTGCGCACCCTCGCTAATATATTCGGCGATTACAAGATCACCGACAACCTGGGCCTGCGCGTGGAAGGCGCGGCCAACCTGTACAATGTGCGCGACGACGCAAAATTTGGGGAACGCACCGATAATGGCAACGACAGCCGCGGCTACGGCTACTCTGCCTTTGCCAATGCTACCGACTACAACGCCAACGCCGTGTTGCACTGGGATCGCGCGTTCGACAATCACGACCTGGGATTCGACCTGGGCTCCGAGTTCTTCACCAGCGAAAACACCTATACCCTGGTGGAAGGCGAACAATTCCCCAGCGACGAATTCAAAACGCTGGCCAGCGCCGCTTCCATTACAGCCGGCACCTCCACGATCACCAACTACAGCTTTTTGTCGTACTTCGGTCGCGCCCGTTACAACTTCGCCCGCAAGTATCTGCTCAACCTGAGCGCCCGCGTCGACGGTTCCTCCCGTTTCGGTCAGGACAAACGTTACGCTTTCTTCCCCGCCGCCTCGGCCGGATGGGTGCTGTCGGAGGAAGGTTTTCTGAAAGACAACAGCCTGCTCAGCTTCCTGAAATTGCGCGCTTCCTGGGGAATAAGCGGCAATGCCGACATCGGCAACTTCCAGTCGCTCGGTTTGTACGGATCAGGCAACTACAACGGCGTGAGCACACTCAGCCCGGATCAGATACCCAACCCGGCGCTTACCTGGGAAAAAAGCACCGAACTGGATTTCGGGATCGACTTCGGCTTGTTCAACAACCGCCTCTCCGGTGAGGTCGACTACTACATCAAAAACACCACCGATTTGCTCCTGAACGTGCCGGTGCCTGCTACCTCGGGTTTCACCAACCAGTTCCAGAACGTGGGTGAGTTGCGCAACAAAGGCGTCGAACTGGTGCTCAATTCCAACAACTTTACCGGTAAATTCTCCTGGACTACCTCGCTCAATCTGGCCTATAACCAAAACGAGGTCGTCTCCCTGGCCAGCGGACAAACTATCATCGACGACGGCAGCAACATGAACGTGGTGAAAGTGGGCGAACCCATCGGCGCTTTCTTCGGCGCTGAATATGCCGGCGTTGACCCGGACAATGGCGACGCGCTCTGGTACGTCAACGCCATGGACGACAACGGCAACATCATCGACCCAACGGCCACAACCAACGACTTTTCAGAAGCCAACTTCGTCGTTCTCGGCTCGCCGCTGCCTAATGTGATCTACGGCCTCGACAATACCTTTTCGTACGGCGGCCTGACGTTAAACGTGCGTTTCCAGGGCCAAACCGGTAATGAGATACATAATGGCGGCGGCCTCTTCATGTCGTGCAACGCGTGCTGGTTCGATAACCAAACCCGCGATCAACTCGAACGCTGGCAAAATCCCGGCGACGTTACCGACGTGCCGCAAGCCCGGCTCGGCTATTCCAACGGCGATCAAACCCGCAGCAGCCGCTACCTCTCGGAAGGCAGCTACCTGCGACTGAAAAATGTAACACTGGCTTATGATTTACCTTCCAGTTGGTTTGCTAAAGCCGGCATCCGCGATCTGCGGCTTTACGTCACAGGCACCAACCTGCTCACGTTCACCAAGTACGACGGCTGGGATCCGGAAGTAACCGCCGACTACCTCGCCAGCAATATTATTTACGGTGTGGATTTTTACTCGGCGCCGCAGCCTAAAAATATTGTTTTCGGCCTGCGCGTAGGATTTTAAATAATGATGAATGATGAATGATGAATGATGAATGATGAATGATGAATGATGAATGA
>CALEYM010000484.1 GCA_937926185.1 uncultured Bacteroidota bacterium
GTTTTTCTTCCCAGTCTTCGATGCAGTTGGTGCGCCAGCCGGGCAATTGGTTGGTGCGCAGCCAGGCCGGCACCAGGTGGTTGCTGATGCCGCTGAGCCGGCCGGTAGGTATGCCGCCGACTTCTTCCAGTTCGGGGCTGCCCGACAGGAAGATCATTTTGCCGTCGAGCCAATTGCCCTTGCCCGTGCGGGCGAAGTAGTTGAACAAGGCGTCGCGGGCCGTGCCGAAATGCAAAGGCGTGCTTTCCCGGCTCATCGGGATGTATTTCACGCCGGATGTGGTGCCGGAAGTTTTGGCGAAATATGCCGGTTTGCCGGGCCACAACACGTCGCGCTCGCCCTGTTTGATCCGTTCGATATACAGTTTCAGGTCTTCGTAATCGCGGACGGGCACGGCCCGCGTGAAATCGGCGTAGTTGTTGATTTCGTTGAAACGATGATCCCGTCCAAAGGCGGTATTCCGGGCCTTGGCAATGAGTTCCCGGAATATTTTTTCCTGGCAGGTCGCGGCATTTGCGGACATCCGGTCGATGCGGCGGGCTATGGCGTGGGCGAAGGGGCGGATGAGCGTGGCACGAAATCCCATTTTTGTGGTAGTGTCTTGGCTGCAAAGGTAGGGATTTCAGCATTGGTTGATATGAGGGGTTATTGAACAGGCTTACAGTGTGTTGAAACTGACTCTGGTAGCGGGGATAGTATTCGTCGGACGACAAATTCGTCCGACGAACAGGCTTTCGCTCATTCCGCATCCTGCCTGACCCGCTTGAAACATTCATTCAAACAATGGCCGCCATTTTTCCCTGTCAATCGCGTATTTTGCCTGCTCAATCACTGTTTTCGGGCTATGCTGAATCTCAACCGACGTTTCGCCGTACCATCCTTTCTGTTAAGCATTTTGCTGGTAATCAATATTTTTCAAAGCCGGGCCCAACCCGCTGAAATCGAATGGTTGCCGGCCATTAAAACGGCCAAAGATCAGCGTACGCTGGCTCTCCTGAGCGCCGGCTCCGGCGGTTTTCAGCTGCTCCGCTGGCAGGAACGCCGTACCGATGCCGCGGGCAACATCCTCCCGGCCGTACCCCTCCTGACCGTGCTCACGCCCGGCGGCGAGCGCCTGCACGACGAGCCGCTGCCCGGATTTGCCGACGGCGCCCTGACATTCCGGTTTGCCTTTTCCAACGACAGCGTGTTGCTGATCGTGTACGAGGCGCCCGGCGACGGCGGACAAACCCTGTATGCCCGCCGGCTCCATTTGAATAAGCGCAAATGGTCGGCCGCGCCGATAGCCATTTTCACCGACCCTGCCGGCAAATCGCCTGCCTTTGCGACGGCCTGGTTCAGCCGCTCCGCCGACGGCAGCCATTGGTGCTGTTACCGCGCGCGGCGTTTGCCCTCGGGTGTCTGGCAACTTTCCGTCGCCGTGTTTGACGCAGGCTTCCGGCTCGACTGGCAACGCGACGCGGAGTTGCCCGCCCAATCGGGCCCGGTAGCGCCCCGATCCGTCTTCTGTGCCAACAACGGCGCGGTATTATTGCATGCCCGCGTTTTCGGAACGGGAACCGTTCCTCCGCTCGTGTTTTCCGGAGAACCGCCCGGCGCTCACCGGCCCGACGGCCGGCCCCCGTATCGCCGCTACGATATGGAAGCCGAATTGCCCGCATATTCCGATGCCTTGTTCCTGTTGTCGAAAGACGACAAGGAATTAAGCGCATTTTACCCGAAAATCGGCAAAAAATTCACGCCTTCGTTCGAGTTGACCGAATCTGCCGGCGATCAGGTTTATTGCGCTGGCTTTACATCCGATGAAAACAATACGCTGGCGGAAGGATACTTTGTTTACGCCATCGACCTGAAAACCCGTAAAGGCGAAATGCTGCAAAACGCGCCGCTGCCCGCGGCGGTACGCAAGCTTTTTATGAGTGAAAAAGCAGCCGCTAAAAAATCGCCGGTGGAAGACCTTCGCCTGCGCGGCCTGTATTGGGCCGGCGACGGAAAAGCCTGGATGCTGGCCGAGCGGGAAAACTTTGCCCAACACCCCGGCCAGATAAAAGAAGCAGCCCTTTTCCGGCTGGATAGCACTTTTCGGATCACCGCTGCCCGGAAAATAGAAAAGTATCAAAACCTGCCGGCAGGCGATGCTCAAAACTTCGCCTCCGTGGCCGTATGCGCAGCTCCCAAAGGGGCTTGGTGGCTGTTGTGGAACCAGGGCAGCTGGCCCGACACCAGACTGATGCTCACCGAGTGCCGCGCTTCAAGCAATCCGGAAGATTTTCAACTCGCTTTGTCCTCCCGCACCAATGTGGCCATGCTGCCGCAAACCCTGATCCGGCAGGGCAATAAATGGTATTTTGTGGGGGAAAGCGAATACCATGAAAGGATCAGGATTGGGGTGTTGAAGCCCAGATGAATATCGAATACCGAACACGGAATTTCGAATGTCGAAGCAGGCGTAGCGTACACCGCGACTCAGTTATTTGTATGAATGGCATCGCTGCATACGCTACGGTTACTTTGACATGGGGTTTACACCAGTTGCGGCACCAGTTTGCCCCGGTATTCTTCCACATGTTCCAGCAGGGTATCGTAGCCGCGTTTGCGGTCGATGCCTTCCGTTTCGTCGTTGTAGGAGAGGGAACAGAAACCGACGATGGCTTTTTCGTTGTCCGACAGTTGGTCGTAAATGTGCTGCGGCAGGTTGTCGGTATAGTTGAACATTTGTTTGATCCACCAGCGTGAAAAAGCGGCGATAATGGACCAGCGGGTGCCCTCGGTATTGTTCGGCAGCGTACCGTGCCAGGTTCGGCTGTCCCAGATGATCAGGTCGCCGGGTTCGGATAAAACCGGAACGGCGTGGTCGAAGGAAGCCTGATCGGCGTATTTTCCGCTGAGATGAGAGCCTGGAATAACCACGGTGCAGCCGTTGTCCGCGGTTTGTTCTTCCAGGATAACCGCCGCCTGCACCATCGTGACATGGTCGCCCAGGTAAGGGATGAAGGAGTCGATGTGCATCGACAGTTTTTTGTCGCTGCTGCGGCCCATGAGATTTTGCAGGATGTAGTTGGGCTGATCCGCCGGAATGGCCTTGAACCACTGGTCATTCAGGAAGTACATCATGATCTGGCGGAGGACTTCCGGCTCGAAAAACATCTTCAGGAAGTTTACGTCTTTATAGTGCGGGTTCCACAGGTAAAGATCGTTTTTGGTAAGCGCGGACAGGTTGGCGGATACGTTGTCTTTGCTTTTTTCATACCAGTATTTGGTCAGTTCCAGCCAGTTTTTTACTTGTTCAGCGCTGTATACCCCTGGGATACGGCAGTATCCCCTCGTCTTAATTTCGTGTATCCATTTTTCAGTCATAGCGTATAAATTTTGATTTGAAATTATAGGAAAACCTGATTGATTGTTTCAAGCGTAATGAGCGTAGTCACCTTGAATAGCCGGTTATCGATTTCATCGAAGGTGTCGCCTTCCTTGATCTCTATACATTT
>CALEYM010000485.1 GCA_937926185.1 uncultured Bacteroidota bacterium
AAGCGGGCAAATCGGGCGTAACCCTGCCTGCCGAACCGGCGGCAACAGCCGGGGCCGGCGAGAGTTTCCTGACCACGCTCCGCAAAAAATACTGGGAAAACCCTGTACCCATCGACCGCGAGGAAGAAATTCTTTCGCATCACGACTTCGACGGTATCCGCGAGCTGGACAACAAGTTGCCACCCTGGTGGGTCAACCTGTTTATCCTGAGCATTATATGGGCGGGTATCTACATGTACTACTACCACTGGGGCGGCAACGGGCCTTCATCGAAAGAAGAGTACGAAATGGAGATGGAGCAGGCTAAAAAACAGCAGGCCATTGCACTCGCGGGTCAGGCCGGCGCCGTGGACGAATCCAACGTAACGGCCCTCACCGACGCCGCGGCCCTGGGTGAAGGCGAACTCATTTTCAAAAACGTTTGTGTCGCCTGCCATGGAACGAAGGGCGAAGGCACCGTGGGGCCCAACATGACCGACGAATACTGGATTCATGGCGGCGGCATAAAAAACATCTTTAAAACCATCAAGTACGGTGTGCCTGACAAGGGCATGATCTCCTGGCAAAGCCAGCTGACGCCCTCGGATATGCAAAAGGTTTCCTCCTACATTCTCACTTTACAGGGCACCAATCCGCCTAATCCCAAGGCGCCGCAGGGTGAGATTTGGAAAGAAGAAGCAGCGCCGGCCGATTCGACCGCCACACAATAATACCTTCACAACCCCACGTACCAATTCCTTATTAAAAGGACAATATGCGCCAATAATCCTATCTTATACGATTAACCAGGACGGTTGGGAAGAAAAACGGCACTTTCCGACCGTCTTTCTTTAAAATTGATAAAAATCAGATTACCGCCTGATAGCAGTCATATTTAAGGCTCCGGCGCCCCCGGAACTTGCATCCAATTTGCAGCGCAGTACCGCACACTATGATCAGCGAACACAACTATAGTGATCAGATTTACGAGGATACCGAGGAGTATCGGGATCACATCGCCACTGTGGATCAGGAAGGCAAAAGGATATGGATTTATCCCAAAAAACCTTCTGGACGCTACTACAATGCGCGCGCGTGGGTCAGTTTTATATTTCTGGCCGTGTTTCTCGTTATGCCGTTCATCAAAGTAAACGGCGAGCAATTTCTGCTGTTCAATATTCTGGAACGGAAATTCGTGTTGTTCGGACTGCTGTTTACCCCGCAGGATTTTCACCTGTTCGGGCTGGCCACGCTTACCTTTGTCGTTTTCATCATCCTGTTTACCGTTGT
>CALEYM010000486.1 GCA_937926185.1 uncultured Bacteroidota bacterium
CGCTCCGGGCCATGGTCCGGAGCGGCGATGCTGTTTGTTAGTAGTATTTCTTTTTAATTAAAAATATAACGCAAACCAATTTGCGCATTCCAGACATCGAACGGCGAAGCGCCTTTGATGAAAGTGTCGCGGATCGGCACTTGTTTGCCATCAATTACCTGGGTAGCAATGCGGTAGGTGGGTACGCCTTCGGCAGTGGTGCTTACAAAAGAAAGCGGGCGGTTGGAAACCAATACGTCGCCCACACCCCAATCATCGTTCAGCAGGTTGGTAAAATTGATAATATCTACCCGGAATTGCAAAGCATTGCGTTTTCCGCCAACCTTGATTCCGAATTCCTGCACCACCGACAAGTCAATGCGATGTTGTATGGGGAATCTGGCGCCATTGCGCTCGGCATACTGTCCGCGGCGCGTACTCAAATAATCATCCTGATCGATATACGCATCGAAAGCGGCCGCCTGTTCCTCCGGGGAGTAAGTAACGCCGCTCGCAGTAAGCGGAACGAAGGTCAGATCGCTGGCGTCGTTAGGCACGAATAACAAGTCATTATTGGTCACGCCATCGGCGTTCATGTCACCGGCAATCGAGTAGGAATAACGCGAAGTGCTGATGCCGGGATCCGGGTTAAAACCGCGGGGTTCAGCCGTATAGCCCAGGGAGAACTGGGTAGCGCCGTCGAAGCGGTCGCCATATTCCAGGCGATAACTCAGTACACCGACCAAACGGCTGGGCAAATCCTGATCGGCGAATGCCAGATCGAGTCGGTTGTTTCCGTTCACCGAACGAGCGCCCGTCCAGGAGCCGGAAGCAATGGAACCGGCGCTCATAATATCCTTAGCGCGGCTGTAGGTGTAAGCTACCATGCCGTAAAAGCCTTTTTGCACCGGATATTCCAATTTAAAAGTAGCGCCAAGGTAACTGCCTTCGTTGGTGGTCGTCATCACAGCAGCGCGCGAAACGTTGCTATTGATACGGTTTGCGGATGCAGAGCCGGCGAAACGCGGGCGGGTATCCGGGCCGGTGAAATTGCTGGCAGAGTTTTTCAGATTGGCATCGAAGTACCGAACCGCGTTGATGTTTTTATTCACGATCAATTCACCCGACAGGATCAGACCTATTGGCAATTTCTGGTCGATAGCCAGGTTCGTTTTCAGAATTTGCGGGAATTTATAATCGGCATCGGTAGCCGCAATATCAAATGTTGACGGCAAGGTTGGAGTGGCCGGTGTAAAAATGGAGGCGTCGGGCGTGAATTTGTACTGTGTGGTATTGCTCACATCGATGAAGCCGGTCAATACGCCATTGTTGCCAATCTGGTTCGACACCCATACATAGGGCGGGCGGCCGGTGAAGATACCCGCGCCACCGCGAATCTGGGTCGTTTTTTTGCCCGTTACGTCCCAGTTAAAGCCCAGACGGGGTTCCCATAATATTTTTGTTTCGGGAAGCTGACCCGTGTTGATTTTGTAACCGGCGTTGCCGTCTTCATCTACATAATCCTGCGCGGTAATCGCCGGATTTTCTATAGAAGTCTGGGCAAAAGAAATGGCACTGGCGCGAAGGCCAAACAACAGCTTGAAATTATTACTGACCTGGAACTCATCCTGTCCATAGAGGTCAATTTTATTAACTTTCAGGACTTGCAACGGATCGGCGGCGCCTTCCAGGGCGGAGTACCGATACTGGAAGCGACGGATCGCCACTGGAGAAGTATCGGCATCAGAATTCGCTGCAGCATAAAAGTCGGCGAGTGAATTGAAAATGTATACTCCATTTGAGCCGGGGAAAAACAAGTTGTTCGACTTATAATGTTCGTAGTTAGCGCCAACCGTCACCGTGTGTTTGTTCATGTAGAACGACGTGTTGTTTGTGACGTGGAAAGTACCGTAGTTCAGCTGATTGTTTGGCGTGAACGGGTCGAAACCAAAAGAAATATAGGTATTGTTGTCGTCAAGAATATCGACTGTCGGGAAAAAAGCGCCTTTGTATTTGCGGTCTTCGTTCTGTTTGTCGTAGCCGATGATAAAATTATTGTGGACTTTTTCACTGAACGTGCCGTTCCATTCGGCGACGATCGAACGGGTATTGTCCAGAATAATATACCCGGCATTTTCGTAGGACATCGAGTTGGTGTTCGTACGGCGCGTGCCGTTGCCCAGAGATGCCGAGTTGCTGATCAGTTGATCCGCTTCCGAATTGTGGAAAGTGTAGCGAACCGTGAGTTTGTGGTTATCATTGAGGTTGTAATCCAGACGTGCCAGGAATTTATCGCTCGTGGTAGCGTTGTCATATCCCTGATAAGCGCCGGTCTCATAGCGATATTTGTCCCGAAGGAAATTGCTCAGTTCGATCAGATCAGACTCTTCCACACGGGTCACCGTACCTGGCAGCGTGGAACCATTCGGTACGAATGTAGTGGCCGGTTCAGTGCGGCGCACCATTTCACCGTTGACGAAGAAAAAGAGCTTATTCGGGATGATCGGGCCACCCAAACGGGCGCCGTATACCTTTTCATCGAATTTGCCGATAGCGACCGGCGCCCCGGCCGCTTTCGTACCGTTAAAGGTGCTGGTGTTGTTGCGGAAGTTGTAATAGGCCGAGCCGGAAAATTCGTTCGTTCCACTGCGGGTAATGGCATTGATACCCGAACCGACAAAACCCGATTGGCGCACGTCGAACGGCGCCACGTTCACCTGAAGTTCTGCGATAGCGTCCAGTGAAATGGCCGTGGAACCGGTACGACCGCCCGCCTGCGCTTCAGAACCCAAACCGAACCCGTTGTTGAACACCGAACCGTCGATTGTGAAGTTGTTCAAGCGGCTGTCCTGGCCGCCGAAAGACTGGCCATTGCCATTGGGATTATACTTGGTAATACTGTTGATAGAGCGGCTGCCGATGGTTGGCAAAGACGTCAGTTGGCTGGTGCTAAATGTAGTGGCCGCGCCTGTACGATCGGACGAAAAGATGTCGTTGCGGTTGGCCAGAATGGTTACTTCATCCACCATCACGCCCGCTTCCTGCAGTGAAAAGTTGACATTGGTAGCCGTGCCGAGATTGGTGTACAAATTCTCGCGGGTTTGCGACTCGAACCCCGTATAAGACACGATCACCGTAAAAGGCCCGCCCACGCGCACCGCGGGCAGGGTAAACCGGCCCGAGGCGTTGGTGGCCGTACCATAACGGGTGCCGGAAGGAACGTGCGTGGCCACTACCGTCGCGCCGACAAGCGCCTCGCCTTTGGAGTCGTTTACCGAACCGGTTATGGTAGAAGTGGTCACCTGTGCAAAAGCGGTGATTCCGCATAACAGGAAGGCCAAAAGCATCAGCCCTTTTCCTGCCATACTGTTAATGGAAAAAAAGTTCATACGTTAAACGGATTTAGTGAAAAGAGAAGGAAATTCGACGGCGAAATTAAGCACCCCATGTTAATTTCCGATTAAGTTTTCCGCTTTATCGACATATAGTTTTCCGTACAATATTTCCCGCGAATGGCGCCGAGGGCCCGTCTTAAAAAATAATATTTTCTTCCACTCCGGTCAAAACGAATTAATTCGATTTAAAGCCGGAGATATTAAAACCATCCCCCGAATTTGCCCAATGGCTGCTCGACTGCCGGCTTTTCCCTACTTTTGGGCTTCCATCCATTTTACAAACAAACCCATCTGCTGCGCATGAAAAAATTGACCCTTTCACTGATCGGCGCGCTCGCGCTTGCCCTGACCGTCCGGGCTCAGGTCGTTATTACGGAAATCATGTACAATCCGCCGGAAGGCGGGAATGACTCCCTGGAATATATCGAAATTTACAATAACAGCGACAATACGGTCGATCTGGAAAACTGGAGCCTCTTCGGCGTGGTATTTACTTTCCCCGCCACTACCCTTGCGCCTGACCAGTATCTGCTCATCGCCGTGAATGCCGCCGCTATTCAAAACCAGTTCGGCAAAACGGCCTTTCAATGGACCACCGGCGCGCTGAGCAACGGCGGCGAAAGACTGCTCCTGCTCAACGCCGCGGGCGATACGATCGACCAGGTGCTGTACGACGATATGCTTCCCTGGCCCACCGAAGCCAATGGCAACGGCGCTTCGCTTGTGCTTTGCGACCCTGACTCCGACAATACGCTGCCCGCCAGCTGGCAGGCGGCCACTACTTCCACCGGCGTGACCATAAACGGCAGGGAAATTTTTGCCAACCCCGGCGCGCCCTCCGGTTGTCAAACCTCCGTGGATGCCAAACCAGACCAGTATGTCGCCCCGGCAGGCGAGTCGAGCACCTTTAATGTTTTACTCAACGACGTGCTGCCCGGTCAGGCAAATCCGGTTGTTACCATTCAGACAGCGCCTCCAAACGGTAGCGCCTCCGTCAACCCGGATAATTCCATTACTTATACCCCAACAGCGGGATTTTCCGGCGCCGATTCGCTGACGTACCAGCTTTGTGAAAACGCGGATTGCGACGAAGCAAAAGTCAGTATTACAGTCCGTAAATACCCCGGCTACGCCATAGGCCAGATCAACGGCGTCAATGCCGACGGTGTCGCCGATTCATTAAACGTTTATTGCCAGATCACCGCCACCGTTTACGGGGTGAACCTGCGCCCGCAGGGCCTTCAGTTTACCATCATCGACGACAACAACGACGGCATTACCGTGCTCAACTTTACGGGCAACCTGGGCTACACGGTTAAAGAAAAAGATAAGATAACCGTCCGGGGCCAGGTCAATCAGTTTAACGGCCTGCTCCAGATATTCCCGGATGCCGTAATTAAAGTGTCGGAAAACAATCCGCTCCTCACGCCCGACGACGTCACCGTTCACAGCGAAGAGACCGAATCGGCGTTGATCCGGATCAAAAACCTGCGCTACGTGGACGCCGCTCAATGGCTTACCGGCACAGGTACCGGTTTCAGCGTATTCATGGTGTCCGACGATCATCCTTTCGATACCATCCAGGTGCGCATCGATAACGATGTCGATCTTTTCAACGAGCCCGCCCCGCCGGCCCCTTTCGACCTCACGGGTATTGGCGGCCAGTTCGATTCCAGCCTGCCTTACACCGGCGGATACCAGATCGCCCCACGCTACAAGGAAGACGTCAGTACCTTGGTCAAAACCCGGACGGCGGATTTCAGCGGGCAGGTGCAGATCAGCCCGAACCCTGCCTCGGACTTTTTGCGCATCCAAACCAGCCTGACATTCGATCGGATTCAGATATTCAATCCTGCCGGCCAACTGATACAATCGTTTGCGGCAAGCAGCGGACAAATGCAAGTACCCGTTCGCAGTTTCGCCCCGGGAATGTATTTTATTCATTTTCAGAAAGATAGCAGGGTCTGGACGACTCGTTTTGTTAAACAGTAGCCGAAACAAAATGATGTTTACGATAAGTCCCGCCGCGGCTGACGACATCCTGGAATTGCTCCCGTTGATCAACGGCGCCTACCGGGGCGAAGTGTCGCGGAAAGGATGGACCACCGAGGCCGACCTGCTCGCCGGCGAGTTGCGAACCGATGCAGAGAACCTGCGGGAACTCATAGGCAAGGAAAACGCGGCCATCCTGCAATGCCGCGACGAAGGAGGCGGGTTGGTCGGTTGCGTCTATCTGGAAAAACGCGGCGACCGGATGTACCTGGGCATGCTGACCGTGACCCCGGAACGGCAAACCGCCGGGATCGGCAAATTACTGATGCAGGCCGCGGAAAGTCATGCCGCCTCGGAGCAGTGTCGCGCCATCTATTTTCGCGTACTCTCCGGGCGGCATGAACTGATCGCGTGGTATGAGCGCAGGGGATATCGCCTCACCGGCGAGCGGCAGGCTTATGACGCGCCGGCGAAATTCGGAACGCCGACGCGGTTCCTGGAATTTGAGGTGATGGAGAAAATGATTATTTGACGCGAGTCGCCTCTAAATCCGCGTACTCTTTGCTTTTGCTCCACCTGAACCATTGACCGGGATGCATTTAGAAGGGTCGCAGGCAGCCGGATCGCATTTCGTCGGGTCGCATTTACTGGGATCGCATTTGCTCAGATCACACTGGGTCGGATCGCATTTCGTCGGATCACATTCGGCTTTTTTCGCTGCATGACCGGCAACGGCAGCCGGCTGATTTACGGTCATGGCATGTACAATGCCGGCCTGGGTTGTAGTAGCCGCATCTTTTTGAATGCCGGCTTTGGCCGATGAACAAACAACTTTACAGGCAGGATTGGGCTGGCAGCTTTGGGCGCACAAATCGCAGGTGCACAGCAGCCCGATGAAGAGAACGGCGGAAAACAGCAGAATTTGTTTCATGATGCAGGAATTAAAATTTTAGGTTGCCCCGGGACCGCCGGGTTGGCGGGTTGGCAGGCGCTGTTTGCCGGACAACGGTGCAAAGGTGCGGCAACACCCCGCCGGGCATTGTTTTTCAGCCGTTAGCCACTTGTTAAGCGCCTGTTAAAAGGTTTTTGATGCCTGATAAAAGCCGGTTTTTTGTACCCGAAAATAAAAAAGATGAAGATAAACCATATTTCCTGGCTTATCGCGGCCGCGGCGCTGGCTATTCTGGCGCTGATCGTCTTCCAGGTGATCTGGATGCAGCACTCCCGGAAATTGCTGGACGAGCAGTTCAACAACCGGGTCAACATGGCGCTTTGCTCCACCGTGGAAAAGATCGCCGAAAACCAGGCTTGCTCCGACAACCTGCGCCCGTGTTGCTCCATGAGCGGTAACATGGCATGCGAACAACAGGATTTGGAAAAAATGCTGCAAAATCCGGATGTGGAAGCCACTTTGGCCGAAGCCTTGCATTTTTACCAGATCGACCTGCCCTACAAAGTCCAGGTAACCCAAAAAGACACCTCCACCTGCTCCGACGCCGTGCCGTTTTCCTGTTCGCTGCAACCCCTGCTTGCCGACGATGAACACCTGCTGCAATTGGTCTTCGAAGGGAAAACCGGCTATTATTTGCACAAAATGGGCTTTATGGTCGCCGCTTCCGTGGCGATCCTGCTGTTCATCTGTATCATTTTTGGTCTGGCCACTTACCACCTGCTGCGGCAGAAACGGCTCAGCGACCGCAACCGCGATTTTTTTAACCACATGACCCACGAGTTCCGCACCCCGCTGACCAACATCCGCCTCGCCGGCAATATGATGGCCCGGAAAAGTCCTGATTTACACGATAACCAATATCTCGGGATCATCCGGCGCGAGTGCGACCAGCTGACGCACCAGGTGGAAAATGTGCTCTACTTAGCCGGACTCGAGAAAGGCGATTACCAGTTGCAAAAAACGCCGGTCGATCTGAAAAATCTGGCGCAGGAGGTGGTGGCCGGCATGGAATTGCAAATGCAGGAACGCGGCGCCAAAGTGAATATTGAAAGCAGTGGGCCGGCCTGCACGATCCGGGGAGACACTTTTCATATCGGCAACGCCTTCCGCAATTTGCTGGACAATGCGCTGAAATACACGAAGAAACAGCCCGAAGTATCCATCGGATTTTATCCTGCCGAATCCGGCTGGCGCGTCAGTTTTACCGACAATGGCATCGGGTTTGCCGCGAAAAACCGCCGGAAAATTTTTCAAAAATTCCATCGCTGCGACGAAGCCCTTTGTTCCGGAGAAAAAGGCTTCGGGCTTGGGCTGGCCTACGTAAAAAAGATCGTGGAAATGCACCAGGGACAAGTCAGCGTTTGCAGCGAAAACGGCAATGGCGCCCGCTTCGACCTCTATTTCCCTGCTTAGACCACCAATTCACAGCAACCCTCTAACCAGAAACCTTCAAACCAGAAACCCGCCTTGGTTTTATGCTGAACGACAAACACATCCTGCTCGTAGAAGACGACCTCAATCTGGGTCTCCTGCTCATGGATTTCCTCGAAACCGAAGGCCTGCGCGTTACCTGGAAACGCGACGCCCTGAGCGGTTTGCAACAGGCGCAGCGTCAATCCTTCGACCTGTGTATTCTCGACGTGATGATGCCCGGAATGGACGGTTTCAGCCTTGCCAAAAACCTGCGCGCACAGTTCCCGAAGCTGCCCTTTCTGTTTCTGACCGCCCGCCTGTTAAAGGAAGATAAACTAAAGGGTTATGCGCTCGGCGCCGAAGATTACCTGACCAAACCCTTCGACGAAAGCGAGCTGTTGTGCAAAATCAAGGTGATCCTGCGCCGCGCGGCGCACACGGAAACCACTCCGCAGCCCGCCATTCACACTCTTGGCCAATACTATTTCGATTTTTCCCGCCAGGAACTGCGCTTCGGCGAACAATGCCTGCGGCTGACGGAAAAAGAGAACAATGTGCTTCGGCTACTTTGCCAGTATCAAAACCGTATTCTCCGGCGGGAAGAGGCCGTTGAAAAGATATACGGCAAATACGACTACTTTTTGGGCCGAAGCTTCGACGTGTTTATTTCCCGGTTAAGAAAAATGCTGAAAGAAGATCCGCGGGTGAGCATAGATAATGTATTCCGGGTGGGGTTTATTTTGAACGTGCCGGCAGAATAGACCGTTATTTTTTTTCCTTCTTCGAACGGTACGGGCAGTGCCGGCAACCGCTGCCGCAGCAATGGCCCCGTTTGAGTAAAAAATGTTCGGTGAATACCATATACCCTTTTTCAAGGTAGTAATCCACGCCTTCTACCAAAGGTTCCGGTTTTGGGGGCTGCTCGTCTTTTGTCATCTGTCGTTTGGTTTGCCGGGAAAACGCGAACGGATGTTGATTTGTTTATTTGTTGATGCGTTGATTTGAGCAATACGCATCAAATCAACGCATCAACAAACAAACAAATCAACAAAATCACTCCCCTTCCCCCACGTATTTCCGGTACAAATCGGGTCTCCGCTCCCGCGTGCGTTGCAGGCTTTGCTCGTGTCGCCATTCGCCGATCAGTTTGTCGTTGCCGGAGAGCAGGATTTCCGGCACAGGCATGCCGCGCCATTCGGCCGGACGGGTGTACACCGGCGGGGCCAGCAGATCGTCCTGAAAACTGTCGAACAGGGCCGAGGTTTCGTCGTTCAATACGCCGGGAATCAGCCGCCCGACGGCATCTACGAGCACAGCTGCTGCCAGTTCGCCACCGGAAAGCACGTAATCGCCGATACTGATCTCGAGGGTGATGTATTTTTCCCGTATCCGTTCGTCCACGCCTTTGTAGTGGCCGCACAATACCATGATATTGCCCCGGAGCGACAATCGGTTACAGAGGGCCTGATCGAGCCGCGCGCCGTCGGGCGAAGTGTAAATAATTTCGTCATAGCCACGCTGGCTTTGCAGCTGTTCGATGCACCGCGCGATCGGCTCGGCCATCATCACCATGCCGGCGCCGCCGCCAAAAGCGTAATCGTCCACCTGCAGGTGTTTGCCGCCGGCGTATTGGCGCAGCGGGTGCAGATGAACTTCCAGCAGGCCCTTCTGCTGTGCGCGTTTGAGAATAGAATGATTAAAAGGGCCTTCCAGCAGTTCGGGCAAAACGGTTATGATATCGAAACGCATAAATTACGGTGGACGGTAGACGGTAGACGGTGGACGGTGGACCTATAGTCGGGTCAGGAATTGCATCACGTCGACGCCGTCGGCGTAATCGGACAGGCCCGGTTCCTGGGATTTTCCAAAGGGCAGAACCGTAAAACCGGGCGTCTGGTTTTTCCCGACAAGGCATTGAATTTCATTCTTACGGGCAGCCAGCAACGGCTCCAGGTCCGAATGGTCGTCGTAATACTCGTAATGTACGCAGGCGATCCGCGCCTGCAGCGAGGCGTCTTCCCTGAGTAGCAGACAGCCGTTGTTTTGACAGGGTATGTTGTTTAAAATAAACAGGGTCAGGTTGTAGTCGAAGTTATTCTTATACTTGTCATGGTGAATGATCTCCCGGTACTCGTGCAGGGCCTCCAGCAAAGGGGCAAAATCGTATCCCCGCGGCAAATACAATTTGCTCACATTGCGGCAACCCAGGCCAAAATAAGTGAAAATATCGCGGCCCAGGGCGTACAACTCGGCCATGCTTTCCGTTCCATCGAGAACTGCAATGCCGTTGCGGTTACGGCGGATGATATGCGGATATTTGCCAAAATATTGTTCAAAATAGCGGGCTGTATTGTTGCTACCGGTGGCAATAACGGCATCAAAGCCTCGTAATTTATCTCCCTCTCCCAGAAATTCGGTGTACTCCCAGGATTCAAAGGCCCACTCCCCCAGTTTTTTCACCAAATGCGGGAGCAGATGTTTGTCTTTCTCCGACAATTTGACCCTGGCCCTGTGCCCTGCCACAAACACGCACAACCAGTCGTGAAAGCCCACGAGCGGGATATTCCCGGCCATCACCAGTCCGATGGTTTTTTCCGGATGCGCCGGGGCGTTGTCCGGATATGCCGCACTCCAGCGGCGGAGCGATTCGGGCTCCAGAAATGCAGAGGCAATGGATTGTATTGCATACCGGATGTTCTCGGGAGTAAACCACGGATTTTCCGCGTAACTTGTCCGGATGATCTGTTGGAATGTTTCATCCGGCGCTTCCTGTAAATAAAGGCCCAGTTCGGCCAGCAATTCAATGCGTTGATGGCGATTCAAATTATCAAAATTTTGCGCAAAATTACGGAGAACATCACGAGCATCACGTTTAAATTATTTAAAAGCCTTTTAAACAATGCAGCAGGCTTGCCGTTTTAGGTGCATTTTGGAGGTTAAAATGGCAAATCACTTATCGCGTTAAAAGCATTCCCGTGGAAAACACCGTAGTACTAACGCCTGCTCAACGCCTTGTTCGACTGTTAAGCCAATACCGCCGCGAAATCCGGTATATCATACTTTATGCGGTGGTGGCGGGGCTGATCAACCTCTCCCTGCCTTTGGGCGTGCAAGCCATTATCGGACTTATTGCCGGTGGCGGCATTTCGGCCTCCTGGGCGGTTTTGGTGGCATTTATCGTGACGGGCGCGTTGCTCACCGGTTTTCTGCGGTTGATGCAATTGTCGGTCATGGAGTATTTGCAACGCCGCATTTTCACCGATGCTGCCATCGATTTTGCCGTGCGCATCCCCCGGCTCAACCTGGAATTATTGCGCCGGGAACATGTTCCCGAACTCGTAAACCGTTTTTTCGACACGCAAACCATTCAAAAAGGGTTGCCTAAAATACTGATCGACGGCAGTACGGCCGTGTTACAAATTTTACTGAGCCTCCTGTTATTGTCTTTTTATCATTCCACTTTTGTATTGTCTTCATTGTTGCTGCTGGGCGTTCTCGGATTGTTTTTCCGCTGGACGGCCCCGCTCGGCCTGCAAACCAGCCTGAAGGAATCGAAGTATAAATACAAAATCGCCTACTGGCTCGAAGAGGTGGGCAGGGTGGCCTCCACCTTCAAATTGGCGGGCGAAAACCGTTTTCCGCTGGAACAGACCGACGCCTTGACGGCTAATTACCTGGAAGCCCGGGCCAAACACTGGCGCATCCTGCTTTCCCAAATGGTAGGCAGCGTTATTTTTCGCGCGCTGGTACTGGGCGGTTTTTTGGTGCTGGGCAGCATTTTGGTCATGGACAATCAACTCAATATCGGTCAATTCGTGGCAGCCGAAATTCTGGTGTTGTTTATTGTCGATTCCGTGGAGAAACTCATCCTTTTGCATGAAACAGGGTACGACGTGCTGACTGCCACGGAAAAGATCGGTCAGGTAGCCGATTTGCCCATCGAAAGGGAAGGCGGCATCCGGGTGGAAGAATTTTGTGACGGCAGAAAACCGCTGGAAGTTGAATTGCGCAATCTCTATTACCAATACGACGACGCGGACGCCCCCGTACTGAAAGACATCAACCTGACGATCCGGGCCGGCGAACGCCTGGTCATCGCCGGATATAACGGCTCCGGGAAAAGTACGCTGATGCAAATTTTGTCGGTGGGCCGGCGCGATTTTACGGGTTCGCTGCTGTTCAACGGGCTGTCGAAAAGAAACCTCGATCTGCGCAGCCTGCGCGAACATATCGGCGACTACTCCTCGCAGGAAGACGTATTCAAAGGCAGCATCCTCGAAAATATCACGCTCGGACGCAAAACCATTTCCCTGCAACGCGTACTGGAAATTTGCGAGCTTGTCGGGCTCACCGAATTCATCCAGCATTGCCCGCAGGGGATCGATACCGAACTATTGCCCGCCGGCAAAAACATGCCGCGCAGCGTGATCACCAAACTGCTGGTGGCCCGCGCGGTGATCGACGAACCCAACCTGCTGGTAATGGAAGACCCGCTGGGCAACCTCAATTACCGCGACCGCCTCCGTATCGGCCAGATGCTAACCGATAAAAGTCATGCCTGGACTTTTGTAGCCCTTACCGACGACCCCCTGCTTGCATCCTTATGCGACCGGGTCGTCGTGCTCCGGGAAGGACAGCTCATCTTTGACGGCGACTTCAAAGCAGTACAAAAAACTGAACATTACGAACGCATATTCCGGGAAAGCGAATAACCATGTTAAAGATCACAGATAATATCGTTCATTGCGAAGCAGAGCTGACTGACCTGAAATCACCCGGGCTCACCCGCCTCGCTTCCTGGCATATCTCCGCCCGCAACCTGTTGCTGGTTTTACTGGGCATTGCAATTGTTTTTCTGTTGCTCCCCTGGACCCAAAACATACGCGCTGACGGCAAAGTCACCACACTGCGACCCGAACAACGCCCGCAAACCATCCACGCTACCATTGCCGGGCGTATTGAAAACTGGTATGTAACGGAAGGGCAAGCCGTTAGCCGCGGCGACACTATCGTGCACCTGTCGGAGGTAAAACCGGAATATTTTGATCCTGCGATCGTTGAGCGCGTAGGCAGCCAGGTGACGGCAAAGGAAGGCGCCATCGAATCGTATACCGGCAAGGCCGGGGCACTGGACGCCCAG